>NZ_JBQKHC010000011.1:0-62671 GCF_052118485.1 Collinsella sp. LCP21S3_C7
CCGAGCGCGCCAGGTCCATCGCCCTCCACAGCCTGGGGGCCCCGCGGTTCGCCATGTCGTAGAAGTCGCAGGCCCTGCCGCATACGGGGCAGCGGCGCTGCTCGCGCTTGTAGGGCCGGACGCTCACGACGATGCGCTCGGCCTCGATGCGCGCGCCCAGGACGACCGTGCGGGCCAGACCGAGGGCGAGAAGTAGTAGACTCTTCATGCGTCACACCTCTTCGGTTGTCTGAATTTGGCTTAGCAATCATAGGCGGATGACGCGGAAACGGCCCCTCCCGGGGCCGTTTCAGTTCCAGATCGTTGTTTTCGCCCGCTGAGCTGGGCCTATGCCGGAATCTCTCCCACAGAAACCACCGAAGAGCCTGATTTTACGTCTGATCTCGCACTTTTCCATCTGGGTAACTTAGATAAAACTGGGGTTCGAACCAGTTTTCGAATGAGTAGGAATCACTTTCTTCCGTCCATTTGTCGTCGTCAATGAAGAATCTGAAATCATCGTCCCCGCAGATATCTTCGGGCCATTCATCCCAACCTAAATCTCTTGGATAGCCGTTTGCATCGAGATCGGTCTCATCGGATTCCCAGTCGGAAACGAGTTCGAATGACACGTCTCGGATCAGCCGTACAAGTAGTTCTTGTGCAACGGTGTGAGCCATTAAGTCATGTCCGTGTTTTGCTCTCAGGCGATATCTAATCAGATCTGCTCGCAATCTGAAAAGAAAGTCATAGTCGTACTTCATCAGGTATTGAGATGGAAGTAAGTCAATTATCCAGCTATCGGGGAGTTGTCCAACATGAGTCCCTTTTGGAAGATGAGAAAGGTCCTCAAGATCTTGATTAATATAGTCAAGCAGAATATCTGTGCCAAAGGCGAAGGACGCTGCACCCTTATAACCGTATTCGTCTTTTAAGAATTGGGACCAGGCGGCATGAGACGAATCGATCGCCAGCGATTCCTTTGTTGTGTCCTCATTAACAGTCTCTGCTGCGGAATCATCGGGGAAGTTTTTCCATTTAAGGACTTTGCATACAGCTGTTGCCTTGTCGCTTCGAATGGATTGGCCGCTCTCGTACTTACCCCATGTTTTTGCCCCGATACCGGCTCTGGAAGCTGCCTCTTCGATGCTTAGGCCCAGTTCTGCTCTCCTTGTTTTGATTTGGTTTGCTAGATTTTCGCTAACCTGGATCGTCTTTGGAGGCATCTTTGTTCCTTTCAGATACCGGAACGTATAGGATACCTACCATATTAATACTAAATAGGTGTTTGTAAAGCTGGTATGTTGTCAGTTTGCGTTTGATGGGGCTCGAACGAGAAAAAACGCGCGTCCACAGAATGTGTGCTGCGGACGCGCGTTTCTCTTATGGATGTTACCTTGGCGGACAGAAGATCGATGCACTTGATCCAATCGCCTTGTTTGCTTCTTCCTATCCCAGACGCTCCCTCAGCAGCTCCAGCGCGTGCGAATACCCCTGCAGACCCTCGCCGGTGATGGTGGCGAAGCAAGCCAGGCGCGCATAGCTCACCTGGCGGAAGTCTTCGCGGGTCTCGACGGCGCTAATGTGGACCTCAACGGCGGGGATGGCGACGGCTTTGAGGGCGTCGAGAATCGCCACGCTCGTGTGCGTGTAGGCGGCTGGGTTGATGACGATGCCGTCGACCTTGCCGTAGGCCTCCTGGATCTTGTCGACGATACTGCCCTCGTGGTTGGACTGGAAGACTTCGACCTCGTCAAAGCCCTGTGCGGCTCCTGCCTCCTGGCAGATCTGGACCAGGCGGTCGTAGTTGTCGCTGCCGTAGATGCCCGGCTCGCGAATGCCGAGCATGTTGAGGTTGGGGCCGTTGATGACGAGTGCTTTCATGGTTGCTTCCTTTGCGGTCTGGTTGGTGGCGGGGCTTGCTGTCTGCGACGTTTGCCCAGATAAAACCTGCCAAAATAAACCTGTCCCTTTTTGGCAGGTTTTAGAGGGTGTCGAGGAGGGCGCGGGCGGTGTTGGCGGCGCAGTCGCGTGAGTCGATGATGTAGTCGGCCCAGGCGCGGTAGCGCGGCATGCGCTGCGCGGCGAGCTTTTCGATGCCGTCGCGGGCGGTGATGGGGCGTCCCTTGTGGGCGAGCTCGTCGAGCTTGCGGTTGAGCATCACAATCTGACTGTTCTGGTGCAGCAGCGGGTAGTTCTCGTCACGCGTGACCACGCCGCCGCCGGTGGAGAGCACCAGGCCACTGCGCTTGGAGATGTTGGCCAGCGCCGCCGTCTCCTGCTCGCGGAATGCCGCCTCGCCGCGCTCGACGATAAAGTCGGCACAGGGCATGCCGAGACGCTCCTCGAGCGCGCGGTCCAAGTCGATGTGCTCGCGGCCCGTGAGCTGGGCGATCTGCTCGCCCACGCGGGTCTTGCCCGAGCCCGGCATGCCGATGAGCGCGATGTTCTGCTCGCGGCGAGACAAGCGCTCCGTCACATCCAGGATGCGCTCGCGCGGGGTAATCTGGCCGGTGTAGCGCTCAACAGCCTGTGCCGCCTGTGCCACAAGCATGAGCAGGCCACCGATGCAGGGGATGCCGCGGCGCTCGGCCTCGAGCATCAGTCCCGTGCGGGCGGGGTTGTAGACAATGTCGATGACGCCCTCGAGCGCATCGAGCCCTTCGAGCGTGCAGGGAGCGTCGGGGCAGTGGGGGAACATGCCGGCGGGCGTGCAGTTGACGAGCAGCGCCGCGTCGGACTGCTGTGCGATGTTCTCGTAGTTGACCTCGCTCGTGCGACCCACGGGCACCACGACGGCGCCCAGGTCACCGAGCACCATGCTGGCCGTGGTGCCCGCACCACCGGTGGCGCCGAGCACGAGGACCTTCTTTCCGGCAACCTCAACGCCCAGCTCCTCGACCAGGCACTGAAAGCCAAAGTAGTCGGTGTTGTCGCCGCGCAGGCGGCCGTCGGGCAGGCGTGTGATGGTGTTGACGTTGCCCATGCGCTTGGCCAGGGGACTCAGCTCGTCCAGGTAGTCCATGACGGCGCGCTTGTAGGGGATGGTCACGTTGGTGCCCTCCCACTCGTCGCCCGTCATAAAGGCTTCGAGGTCCTCGGGCTCGCGCTCAAAACGCACGTACTCCAGGCCCGCGAGCTCTTTGTAGATGGTCGGGGTGTAGCTGTGGCCCAGCACGCGTCCCAGCACGCCGTAGGGACGGGTTGCGGCGGTATCGGTCATCTAGAGCACCTCCGTGTAGCTGCCAAAGTAGGTGAAACTCTCGCACACGTCGTCAATCGAGTCGAGCAGGTCGTCGAGGGCCTTGCTGCCAAAGGGGCAGTCCAGGTCAAAGTAGAACATAAACTCAAAGTCGTGCCCGGGGATGGGGCGGCTCTCAAGCTTGATGAGGTTGATGTTGAGCGCGTAGAAGCGCTCGAGTACGCGGTAGAGGGCACCTGGCTCATTGGCCGTGGTGATCATAAGCGAAGTGCGGTTGGCACCGGGATAGACGCGCGGCTCGCGGCAGATGACAACAAAGCGCGTGTAGTTGTTGTCCGAGTCCTGGATGTTGGGCTCCAGCACCTCGAGGCCATACAGCGCGGCGCAGCTGCGTGAGGCGATGGCGGCGACGTCGGTGCGATCGGAGTTGGCGACCATCTCGGCCGACATGGCCGTGTTGGGGTACTTGGTGGCGTGCAGGCCGTGGGCTTCGATAAAGCCGGCACACTGGGCGATGGCCTGGCCATGGCTGTAGACCTCGCGCACGTCGGCGAGCTTGGTGCCGGGTTTGACGAGCAGGTTGTGATCGATCTTGAGGCGCAGCGAGCGCACGATATAGAAGTCGAACTGGGCGAGAAGATCGTAGACGGCGTTGACCGAGCCAGCGGTTGAGTTTTCGATGGGCAGCACGCCAAACTCGCAGAAGCCGTCGCGTACGGCGCGCATAACGCCCTCAAAGGTCTCAAAGAACGCGATATCGGGCACGTCGAAGAGCTTGCAAGCGGCGATTTGGCTGTAGGCGCCCTCGACGCCCTGGCAGGCGACGGTGGCCGTCTGAGGGAAAGGTGTGTCAAATGCTGCTGCCGTGGCATGGGCCTTTTGCGACACGGTGATGCCCTTGAGCTCGTTGATGTAGCGCTGCTGCTCGGCCTTGCTCATGCTCATGAGAAGGCGGAACAGGGTAATGGTCTGGGCCTCGTAGCGCTCGGGTGCTCGGCTGGCAAGGTTGTTGAGTTTGGAGCGCTCGCGGGCGGGGTCAAAGACGGCCTTGCCCATCTCGATCTTTGATTTGGCGACCTCGGTGGCAATATCCATGCGCTCGATAAAGCTATTGAGGAGCGTGGTATCAATGCCGTCGATGGCCTGGCGGATGTCGGCAAGGTCCATGGAGACCCCTTTCGTGAATCGTTGCCTAGGGTAGCTAATTTGGGACGGGGCTTTTTTAGCTACCCTTTGACTGGTGGCGAATCGATGGGTGCCGGGGCAAATACTCACTGGCATATGGGGGTAGCTAAAAAAGCCCCGTCCCAAATTAGCTACCCTCGGGGTGGGTGGGCTAAAGCTGGGCGGCGTCCTCGAGGAGGGCGTCCCAGATGGCGAGCGCTGCGGCTGCCTCGGCTACGGGGACGGCGCGCGGGACGATGCAGGGATCATGGCGGCCGTGGACCGAGAGCTCCGCATTTTCCATGGCGTCCATGTCCACGGTCTGCTGCTCGCGACCGATGGAGGGCGTCGGCTTTACGGCCATCCGCCACATGACGGGTGCGCCGGTGGAGATGCCGCCCAGGATGCCGCCGGCGTTGTTGGAATCGACCGCAATCTCGCCGGTCTCGGCATCTATGCGGTACGGATCGTTGTTCTCGCTGCCGCGCATGGCGGCCACGGCAAAGCCCATGCCAAACTCCACGCCCTTTACGGCGGGAATGCCAAAGGCGATCTGTGCGATGCGGTTCTCGACGCCGTCGAACATGGGGTCACCGATACCCGCGGGGAGCCCATAGATGCCGCACTCCACGATGCCGCCGATGCTATCGAGCTCATCGCGTGCGGCGAGAATTTCCTCGCGCATGCGGCCGGCTGCGGCGGCGTCAATGCAGGGCAGGTCGTTCGTAAGGATCGCCTTGCGGTCGGCCTCGCGATAGACCATGTCGTCCATGGGCAGGTCGGAGATGCCGCCGATCTGCGCGACGTGCGCCATCACCTGAATGCCGCGGGCCTCGAGTGCCTGCAGCGCGATGCCGCCGGCGATGCATAAGGGGGCCGTCAGGCGGCCGGAGAAATGCCCGCCACCGGCGACATCGTGCATGTTGTGGTACTTCACGCGCGCGGGGTAGTCCGCATGGCCCGGACGTGGCTTGCGGCGCAGCTCGGAATAGTCCTTGGAGCGCGTGTTGGTGTTCTCAATGATCGCAGCGATGGGCGCTCCGGTGGTGTGCCCATCGACCACACCGGCAATGATGTGCGCGGCGTCGGCCTCGCGGCGCTTGGTCGCGGTCTCGTCGCGACCGGGGGCGCGACGGTCCAAAAAGGCCTGCAACGCCTCCTGGTCAACGGCAATACCTGCCGGAATGCCATCGAGCGAGCAGCCGATGGCGGGGGAGTGCGACTGGCCGAAGATGCTTAAGTGCAATACGTTGCCAAAGGTCGAGGACATGCTATTCCTCCTCGAGCGTGACCTTGCCGCCCAGCAGGCGGTAGTGGTCAAAGAAATCGGGATAGGACTTGTTGACGGCCTCGGCGCCGTGGATCACAACTTCGCCGGTAGCACGGCTCGCGGCGATGGCGGCCATCATGGCGATACGATGGTCGTTGTGCGAATCGACCTCGCCGCCGGTAAAAGCATCGACACCCTTGATGATGAGGTCGTCGCCGGCAATGCGCACCTGTGCGCCCAGCGCGGTGAGCTCGCGGGTGGTAGTGGCCAAGCGATCGGATTCCTTGATGCGCAGGCGGGCACAATCGCGGATGAACGTGCGGCCTTGTGCCAGCGATGCCACGGCCGAGATAACGGGTACCAGGTCGGGAATGTCGTGGGCACTCATCTCAAAGCCGGCGAGCTTGTCGGACTGCACGGTGGCGGCGTTGGTGGAGCGCACGATGCGGGCACCAAAGCGCGAAAGCGCGGCGAGCACGTTGCGGTCGCCCTGCGCGGAGCTCAGTGATACGCCTTCCACAGTGATGGGGTCGGAGCCGATGGCGCCGGCACACAGCCAAAAGGCGGCGTTGGACCAGTCGCCCTCGACAGCCACGTTGCCGGGCGTGCGGTACGAGCCGCTGCTCACGCGGAAGTTTGTGACCTCGGGCTTGCCGTTTTTGGCGGGGATGCGCTCGACGTTGACCTCGACGCCGAAGGCCTTCATGGCCTGGATCGTCAGGTTGATATAGGGGCGACTCTCGATAAGGCCGGTCACCTGCACGCAGGAGGGCTGGGCCAGCAGCGGGGCTGCCAACAGTAGACCGGAGATGTACTGTGAGCTCACATTGCCCGGCAGGATAAAAGTACCCGGGCGCATGCGGCCGCTCGTCTTGAGCGGAAAGCCGCCCAGGCCCTGCAGGTCGCAGCCGGCGGCGATGATCTCGTCGGAGAGCGGGGAGAGCGGGCGGGCGCCCAGACGGCCCTGGCCCACAAACGTGGCCTCTGCCCCCAGCGCGCAGGCGACGGGCAGCATAAAGCGGAGCGTGGAGCCGCTCTCGCCGCAGTCGAGCGTGCCGCCGGCAAGTGCTTTGAGCAGGCCAAACTCAATACTCTTCATAGTGGGATGGACTTGGAAGCCATCCTCGACGGTCTCGATGCGGGCGCCGAGTGCCGTGAGGCAGCGCACCGTGGCCTCGATATCGGCGCAGGTGGTGTTGCAGGTCACATGCGTCTCACCGTTGGCAAGGGCGGCGCAGATGATCAGGCGGTGCGCCATCGACTTGGATGCGATGGCGGGGACGGTGCCCTTGAGTGGGGACGGAGTGATGCGGGCTAGCATGCGGAGGCGTCTCCCTTCTGGCCGAGGCCCTCGGCAATTAAATCATGGAAGGCGGAAAGCGGCGTGCGGTCGATGCTGCAGCGGCCAATGCCGTGCGGAATTACCAAGTCGATGGTGTCACCGGCTCGTTTTTTGTCGTGCAGTGCCTCGGCAAAGATGGCGTCGGCGGAAAGCTCGCAGCGGGTCTTGAGACCGTGGCGTGCGCAGAGCTCCTCGATGCGGCCGGGCAGCTCGGCGTCGCAAATGCCGTGCAGGGCTGCGGCGCGCGTGATGATGCCCATGCCGATCGACACGCAGTTGCCATGTCCCAGCTCAAAGTGCTCGCAGGCCTCGACAGCGTGTCCAGCGCTGTGTCCAAAGTTGAGCAGCTTGCGCTGGTTGGTCTCGCGCTCATCGGCGACAACCACGGCGCGTTTAATGTCGATATTGCGGGCGATGATGAGCGCCACACGGGCAACGTCGCGGTTGAGGAGCTCCAGCGTGAGCGGGGTCTTCTCCAACTCGGTGAAAAGCTCGGGGTCAGCGATCACGGCGTGTTTGACGACCTCTCCGCAACCGTCGGCGAACTGCTCGGGCGTGAGGGTGGCGAGACACCCCACGTCGGCAATAACAACACTCGGCTGCCAAAAGGCGCCGGCCAGGTTTTTGCCGGCAGCTAGGTCGATGGCCGTCTTGCCGCCCACCGACGAATCAACCATAGCGAGCAGGCTCGTGGGGATCTGCACAAACTTGCAGCCGCGCATGTAGGTGGCGGCCACAAAGCCGGCTACGTCGCCTACAACGCCGCCGCCGAGCGCCACGATCACGTCGGAGCGCGAGAGCTCGTGCTCGGCCACAAACTCCAAGATGTTGATGTAGGTATCGGCGCGCTTGTGGGCCTCGCCGGCCTCGAAGGTGCAGACACTCACCGTATAGCCCGCAGCCTCCAGGCTCTGCTTAACAGGCATTTGGTAGAGCGGGCCCACGTTGGTGTCCGTCACGATGACGGCTTTGGTACCGCCGGCGGTGGCGCGCACGAGCGGGCCCGCCTGCTCCAGCAAAAACGTGCCGACGTGCACCTGGTAGGGGCGTGCGGTGTCGATATCGATGGTAATCGCCATAAGCTTTGGTCCTTTCGACCTGGCGTGGTAGGTGGTCTAGTGGGTGGCCTCGTCGTCGAGCGCGCGCTTGATGCGGTCGCCCTCGGCAAGGAGATTCTCAAGATAACGCTGGTCGCGGTCCTTGAGCGCGCGGCTGTAGGCGCCGAGCGCCTCGATCAGATGGTCGATCTCAAAGGCAAGTGCGTCGGCGTCGTCGATCATGAGCTCCGACCACATTTGCGGGTTGAGGTGCGCCACGCGGGTAAGGTCGCGGTAGCTACCGGCCGAAAAACCGTGGTGGACCTGGGCGGTCGGGCTTTTGACGTAGGCGTTTGAGACGACGTGCGCGAGCTGGCTCGTAAAGGCGATCACGCGGTCGTGCTCGGCGGCGGTGGTCACGCTGAACTTGCCAAACCCTAAGGGGCGCACCATCTCGCGCACCTGGCCTAAAAGCTCAAGCTTGAGCGCATCGTCCACTGCAGGCGGCACGAGCACGAGTGGCGCGCCCTGGAACAGGTCGGCACGGGAGTGAGCGTAGCCCGAGTACTGGGTGCCCGCCATGGGGTGCGCGCCCACAAAGTAAAACCCGTGCTCGCGGGCGAGTTCGAAGGCACGCTCGCACACGATGCCCTTCACGCCCACGGTGTCAATCACCACGGGCCCCATGATGGCCTCGGTATCGGTGGCGTCGGCGAGTGCCTGGGCGTGCGCCTCGAGCCACTCGATGCAGGCCTCGGGGTAACAGGCCAGCACGATGATGTCGCACTCGCCGAGCGTCTCGTCGTTGAGCTCGCCGGCGACGGTGCCCATGCTGGCGGCCGTCATGACGTCATCGTCGGGGTCCCAGGCCAGCACGCGGACGCCCGCCTGCGCATAGCCGCGGGCAAAGCTGCCGCCGATCAGACCCAGGCCCACAACGCCGGCGCATTTGGGGCCGCCCTGGTTAACGCGCGCGTTTCTTACCGTACCCATGGGCTACTCCATGGTCTTTTGGCAGACGACCTCGCGGATGGCGCGGATACGGCGCATGGTGTCGTCAAACTGGTCGGGGGTGAGGGCCTGAGCACCGTCGGACCATGCGCGGCTGGGCTCGTCGTGGACCTCGATCTCCAGACCGTTGGCGCCGCATGCGGTCGCGGCGAGCGCCATGGGTTCAACGTAGCGGGTGTAGCCGGTGGCGTGGCTGGGGTCGGCCACGACGGGCAGGTGCGACAGGTGGTGCAGCACCGGCACGGCGTTGAGATCGAAGGTGTTACGGGTGCGGGTCTCGAAGGTGCGGATACCGCGCTCGCACAGGATAACGTTGTCGTTGCCCTCGCTCATGATGTACTCGGCAGCCATGAGCAGCTCGTCGACGGTGCCGGACATGCCGCGCTTGAGCAGAATCGGGGTCTGGGTCTTGCCGACCTCCTTGAGCAGGGGGAAGTTCTGCGCGTTGCGGGCGCCAATCTGCATGACGTCAATCTTCTTATCCAAGAAGACCTGCACGTCGCGCGGGTCCATGATCTCGGTGACGATCGGCATGTCGAGCTCGGCCGAGGCCTCGCATAGCAGGTCCAGGCCGGCGGGGCCCATGCCCTGGTAGGCGTAAGGGGAGGTGCGGGGCTTGTAGGCACCGCCTCGCAGCATCGTGGCGCCGGCGGCCTTTACGCGACGGGCGATGCGAATGAGGTTTTCGCCCTCGACGGAACAGGGTCCGGCGATGACCTGGAACTGGTCGCCGCCGATCTTGATGCCGTGGCCGCAGTCGATGACGGAGTCCTCGGGGTGAAACTTGCGGTTGGCACGCTTGAACGGCTCGGAGACGCGCTGCACACGCTCGACGACGTCCATGGACTCGAGCAGGAACGGGTCGATCTTGGTCGTATCGCCCACCAGGCCGATGATGGTCTCGTTCTCGCCGCGCGACACGTCGGTTTTGAGACCCTTCTTCTCAATCCAGCTGACGATGTGGCCGATGGCTTCATCGCTGGCGCTCTGCTTTAAAATTGCAATCATGGTGTGCCTCTCACCTCGATGGATAACCCGTGCAAAAACGGCCCGCAGTGCGAGCCGTATCATATGGTGCATGAGAGTTTATACTAATTATTTCACTTTTGCGTCCTAAAGTGAGCCGTTGCGCTTCGTCTCCCACGTAATTGCAGAGCTTTTTCTGTTATGTTGTTAGCTCATGGCGCACTTGGGTATAATGCCAACCGTTGGCCCTATTAGCTCAGGGGATTAGAGCGTCTGCCTCCGGAGCAGAAGGCCGTTGGTTCGAATCCAACATGGGGCACCATCGAACGTAAGACCGTCCGAACCTCGCATGGTCCGGGCGGTTTTTCTTATACCGACGCGACGTGATAGGACGTGGTATGGCAACGACGGATATCGAGCGCGGACTTTCGACCGCCGAGGTCGAGGAGCGCATTGCCGCCGGCAAGATCAACCGCAACATGGAGCTCAAGACCAAATCGGTTCGTGAGCTTATCATCGAAAATCTCTGCACGCTGTTCAATCTGATCAACGTGGTCTTAGCGATTTTGGTCATTATGACCGGATCGTTTAAGAACCTGACGTTCCTGTTCGTGGTGTTCCTCAATACTGCCATTGGCGTTATCCAGTCCATGCGCTCCAAGAAGATGGTCGATAAGCTCACACTCCTCACTTCTAAGAAGGCCATCGCGGTGCGCGATGGTGCCGAGGTGGAGCTCGACTTGGACCAGATCGTGCTCGACGACATCATTCGTCTGGGGCGCGGGGACCAGATACCTGCCGACGCCGTGGTGGTATCGGGCGAGGCGCTCGTTAACGAAAGTCTGTTGACAGGCGAGAGCGACCTTATTAAGAAGCAACCTGGTTCCGAGCTCATGAGCGGCAGCTTTATCGACTCGGGCCTGTTGCGTGCCCGCGTGGTCCATGTTGGTGCGGATAACTATGTGGCCAAGATCAACAACGAGGCCAAGTACGTCAAAAAGGTCAATTCCGAGATCATGAACGCGCTCAACGCCATCGTGCGTTTTGCAAGCGTCATCATGATTCCGCTTGGTCTGGCTCTGTTCGCCTCGAGTGTAAGTGGGTTGTGGGACGCCGCGGGCGCGCCGGGCGATAGCGCGCTTTCGTGGTGCTTTTCCGAGCTGCTGGCCGGTCGCGTGCCTTCGTCGGCGCTGCTGTCCACGGTTGGCGCTCTTTTGGGCATGATTCCGCAGGGCCTGGTGCTGTTGACCTCGTCAGTGCTTGCCATCGCCACGGTGCGCCTGGCGCGCCGCAAGGTACTCGCGCAGCAGCTCTATTGCATCGAGACGCTCGCGCGCGTCGACGTGCTGTGCCTGGACAAGACGGGCACTATCACGTCGGGTCGCATGGAGGTCGAGGGCACCTATCCGTTGCCCGTTGAGGGTGTGGGCTTGGCCCCGGACGAGGCACCTGTCCCCGTCGATACTACCGTGCTCGATTTTGCGCTTGCCAATGTCGCGCGCGCGACCTCGGCTGATGCCAATGAGACCTGCCAGGCGCTGCTCAACTACTACGCCGACCGCCCGGTCGAGGTGTCCGAGCCTCTGTCGGTCATTCCGTTTTCGTCCTCCAAAAAGTGGAGCGGCGCCTCGTTTGCGCAGGGCTCCTATGTGATGGGCGCGGCGCAATTTGTGCTTTCGGAGCGTATCTTTGCGCAGGTCGAAAATCGTGTGGCCGAGCTTGCCGACACCTGCCGCGTGCTCGTGGTGGCCCGTGTGGACGGCTTTACGCCCGATGGCGATATGGTGGGCGAGGCCGAGCCCGTGGGCTTTGTGACCATTCGCGATGAGATTCGCACTTCGGCCGCCGAGACCATCGGCTACTTTAACGAGCAGGGCGTGACCCTCAACGTGATCAGTGGCGACGACCCTCGTACGGTGTCGTCGATCGCGCGCGTGGTGGGCGTGCCGGGGGCGGACGCTTATGTGGACGCCACGACGCTCGATGCGCCGTCCAAGATTGATGCGGCGGTGGACCGCTATCACGTCTTTGGCCGCGTGACACCGCAGCAGAAGCGCGAGCTCGTGCAGGCGCTCAAGCGTCGTGGCCATACCGTTGCCATGACGGGCGACGGCGTCAACGATGTGCTGGCACTCAAGGAGGCGGACTGCTCCGTGGCCATGGCCGCCGGTTCCGACGCCGCACGCAACGTGGCCGAGATCGTGCTGGTCGATAACGACTTTGCCTCGATGCCCGCCGTGGTGGCCGAGGGCCGTCGCTCCATCAACAACCTGCAGCGTTCGGCCTCGCTGTTCCTGACCAAGACGCTGTTCTCGATGGGCCTGGCGGCGCTGTGCATCGCGCTGCCGCCGTATCCCTTTGAGCCTATCCAGATGACACTCATTAACTTCTTCTGCATCGGTGCGCCGGGCTTTGTGCTGGGCCTTGAGCCCAACAATGCCCGCGTGAAGGGGTCATTCTTGACCAACGTGCTCAAGCGCGCGCTGCCGGCGTCGGTTGCAGTCATTTTGGCCGCGGCGCTCGACATCTTTGTGGCGCGCGTGTTTGGCTTTAGCCAGCTCACGCTGTCGACGATGTGCCTTCTCACGTCGTGTGCGGCAAGCGTGAGCCTGATCTGGCGTATCTCGCAGCCGCTCACACCCTTGCGTGTGGTGCTCTTTGTATTTGTCGTCGTCGGCATCTTGGTGGGCGTTATCGGATTCCCCGAGCTGCTGTCTATCGCCAACTTGTCGATGGGCGAGGCAATTATCCTTCTGGTGATTGTGGTCTTTACTTGCAGCGTGTTCTTTAAACTCGCCACGATGATGGATTCGCTTAAGCCGCGTCGCCGCCATGCCGCCACTGGCTTTGGCCGCGGCGTGCGCGTTCGCTTGGGCCGCGGTGGCGGCAAGGTGAGCTCGACGGGCTCGACGGCCGAGCGTTTTGCCAAGCGCGTCGCCGCCGACATGGCGCAGCGCCGCGAAGATCGCACCGCTCGCGAGGCCGAGGCCCGCGCGCTCGAGGGCGTGGAAAAGACCCAGCCCAAGAAAAAGAAGGGCGCGGGCGCCAAGCGCTCGCGTGTGACCAAGTCCGCGCAGGGCATTAAGGTTTCGATGCCGAGCAAAAAGAAGAAGTAACCGCACCTCACAGGGTAGCTAATTTGGGACGGGGCTTTTTTAGCTACCCGGCTGATGATGCGATCTATTTGGCCGATTGGCGGCCAGGGTAGCTAAAAAAGCCCCGTCCCAAATTAGCTACCCTGCGATGTTGAATTGGTGCCCTGTGCCTTTAGGGGCGTAGCGATGTTATGCTCTAACCTCGATTGTTCGAATGATTCCGAAAAGAGGATGCCGTGATTTGCCCGCATTGTCTCAAGACCATAGAGGACGGCTCCTCGTTCTGCCCCTATTGCAATACCTATGTTGGCCCGGGCGATGGCCCCGAGCACACCGAGTTTGTGTTCTGCGAAGGCTGCGGTGCCCGTCTGTCGCCTCATGACCGTACCTGTTCCAAGTGCGGGCGCCCTGCCCCGGGCATTCTATCCGAGGATGCGGCCGCATCCGACCTGGCTGCTGGGCGCACGGCTGGTTTTCCCCGCCTGACACAGGAGCAGATCGATACCGAGGTGCCCCATGCGCCGGCCTCTGCCGCCGCGGTACTTTCCGATGCCGCCGATCCCAATGAGACCTGCGTGCTGCCGGCTTTCGACAGGGATTTTGGCATTCCCAAGGTCGATATCCCGCTGCCGGTGTCCCTTCGTGACGACGCTCAGTCCAAAAATCAAAAACCCAAGCGCAAGGTGCAT
The DNA here is from genome assembly GCF_052118485.1 of Collinsella sp. LCP21S3_C7. NCBI lineage: Bacteria > Bacillati > Actinomycetota > Coriobacteriia > Coriobacteriales > Coriobacteriaceae > Collinsella > Collinsella sp. LCP21S3_C7. The sequence goes on from NZ_JBQKHC010000011.1 coordinate 13,756, forward strand.
CCTGACGAGGATGCCTACCACAAGCACAAGCGCCGTATTCCCAAGCCGCTCATCGTCATCGCGTTGCTCGCTGCCGTGTGCGGCAGTGCCTATTGGTTTGTGACGTCGGACCCCATGGGCGTTATGCCGGGCTTTTACGACCAGTTTGGCCAGGCCGCCAAGACGACGTTCCCCTCGCGCCAGAAGGGCGAGGCTACCGAGGAAGAGACCAAGTCCGACGATACCGCCGAGGTGGTCCAGGAGGAGACCGTCCTTTCCGACGACCAGCTCTATACCAAGCTCGACGGTCTGTATCGGACGATCGTGTCGTATGGCGACGATGATCAGATCGGCGAGGTTGTCGACTCGTTTAACAGCGGGTACCTGCGCACGCCGCTCTCCACGCGTCAGGAGCTGTCGCAGAGCGCTTATGCCCTGCGCGACCAGATCAAAAAGACCCAAGACGAGCTCAACAACCTTAAGGTGCAAGATGATACCGTCTACGCGGAGGATATCGAGCACCTCAAGCAGCTTGCCGAGTGGATGTACGAGCGCGTCGACATGATCTGCCAGAGCTGGGATATCTCGCTGTCCATTCCCGATGGCGAGTCGCTGAGCGCTCGCCAGAGTGAAATCTTGGCGCCCATCGCACAGGGCGGCAACAGCGCCCTTAACCAGTACGATGCCAATGTGAGCGCCTGGAAGCCGCAGCCGCGTTCGTAATTTGTTGCCCTCCGACGGCATAACCTGCGTGCGCAATTGATGGAAGCCCGTGCTTATTGCTACAATTCGTACAAATATGCTTTAAACGCACGAGGAAGGAACCGCATGTTTGGTTTTAAGAAAGAGCTTTATACGCCCGCGTACCAGCTCGCTGGTGACGAGTGTGCGATCATCGAGACGTCGAAGGGTACGATCAAGGTCAAATTTGACGGCGAGGGCGCTCCCATCCATGTGGCGAACTTCTGCGAGCTTTCCACCATGGGCTTTTATGACGGCCTTAAGTTTCACCGCTATGTGCCCGGCTTTGTGATCCAGGGCGGCGACCCCAATACCCGCGATATGTCCGGCGCTGACGTCGCCGCCGGCCTTGAGGGCCCCGACGGTATGCCCGGCACCGGTGGCCCCGGCTACTGCATCAAGGGAGAGTTTGCCACCAACCCGCGCAACAGCCATGTGGACGGTGCGCTTGCCATGGCACGTTCCATGGATCCCGATTCCGCGGGCTCCCAGTTCTACTTCTGCCTGGGTGCCCAGCACAATCTGGATTCCGGTTACACCGTCTTTGGCACCACGGTCGAGGGCCTCGACGTGATTTCGCAGCTGCGTGCCGGCGACGAGATCGTCCATGTCGAGATCGTTCACGAGTAAAAGGGGACTTCCTTGAATAGCCAGCTGATTCAACAGGGTCGAGCCGCTTATCGTGCGGGCGACTTTTCTGCAGCCGCTCAGATGCTCGGTGCGGCAAAGACCCCCAGCGAGATCATGGGCGAGGCCGACCATCTGCGTGGCAACGCTCTGATGCACCTGGGTATGTATGCCGAGGCTGCCGAGGCGTACGCGGCTGCCCTCAACGACGGCACCTATGGAAAGCGCGGCGCGCTGCTCACCAACCGCGGCAAGGCGCTCGCTGCCGTGGGTGACTATGTGACCGCAGCCCAGGCGTTCTCCGCCGCAACGCAGGATGCTTCCTATGCCACGCCGTTTAAGGCCTATCTGGGTCTTGGCAACGCGCTGTTCCAGTCGGGCGATTTCGCCAATGCAGGCACTGCCTTCCGCCAGGCCGCCATCGATGGCGCCAATCCAGCCCCCGCGGCCGCCCTTGGCGAACTCGGCCGCTGCTTCATCAAACTTGGCCGACCGGCGGACGCCGTGGAGACCTATCGCACGGCCATCGACTTTGCCGGTCCGCGCGATGACACGCGTGCGCTTAACGCGGGTATGGGCGAGGCGCTTTCTGCCGCGGGTCGTCCTTCCGAGGCGCTCGATGCCTTTAATGCCGCCACCGCCGACGGCATCTATCAGCTCACGCCCGAGCAGGCCGATGAGCTTGCCCGCGTGCACGATTCACTTGCCGCGCTTTCGGCCCAGACCGCCATGGCCATGGCCCCGGCGCCCGCCATGGATACGACTGCTGTCGATTCGCTCGATCCCACGGGTGCCACTGGCCAGTTTATGCCCGATCCGTCCGACACGGGCTTCTTTACGCTGTCCGAGTCCGAGATGGTCCAGCAGGATCGTCAGGACCGCAAGCAGGCCAAGGTCCGTCGTCGCCATCGCCATACGGGCCTCAAGGTCTTCCTGGTTTTGCTTCTGCTGATTGTTCTTGCCGCGGGCGGTTTGGGCTTTGCCTACACGCGCGGCATGGGTATCCCCTCGCAGGAGTCCGTCATCACCGATCTGTTCCAGGCTGCCGGCGACGGTGATACCGCCAAGGCCGAGTCCTGCCTGGCCTCCAGTCTGTCCGAGGACGCCAAGGCGATGATTATCTCCTCGATCCCGCAGGGCGCCACCGTCTCCATCGAGGGCATGGATCAGTCCATGACCGAGACCACCGCGAAGGTGAAGGCTTCCCTGTCCAAGGGCGGCGAGCAGGAATATACCGTCAAATTCGTGCGCTCCGATAACCATATCGGCTGGGCGGTATCTTCGCTCGACATCGATTTCTCGGCCGCTGACAACCAGTAGTGACCTTATGAGATTTGGCGCTGCCCGGTGCTTCACCGCAAGTGAGGTGCCGGGCTTGCGCTAGTATGATGAGCTAGTAGTTTTCCAGCAATCATTCAACACATCAGGAGTTGCGTTGTTTTCTTTGATGGACATGTTCTTCGGTAGCTATGCGGGCGATCTAGCCATCGACCTCGGCACCGCCAATACGCTTGTCTCTGTGCGCGGCAAGGGCATCGTCATTCGCGAGCCTTCCGTCGTCGCCATCGACAAAAACGATGAGCGCATTCTTGCAGTCGGTATCGAGGCCAAGCGTATGCTTGGCCGTACGCCCGGCAACATTGTGGCCGTGCGTCCTCTTAAGGATGGCGTTATCGCCGACTTCGATGTCACCGAGGCCATGCTTCGCTACTTCATTGATAAGGCTTCCGAGAAGCGCTATCCGTGGACCCCTCGTCCGCGCGTCGTCGTATGCGTTCCCTCTGGTGTCACGTCGGTCGAGAAGCGCGCCGTGTTCGAGGCTACGATTCAGGCTGGCGCTCGCCAGGCCTATCTGATCGAGGAGCCTATGGCCGCGGCTATCGGCGCTGACTTGCCTGTCGAGGAGCCGACCGGCTCCATGGTCATCGATATCGGTGGCGGCACCACCGAGGTCGCCGTTATCGCCATGGGCGGTATCGTCGTGTCGCAGTCCATCCGTATTGCCGGCGACGAGTTCGATCAGGCTATCCTCACGCATGTTCGCGATGCCTACAATTTGGCCATCGGCGAGCGCACGGCCGAGGACATTAAGATTAAGGTCGGCTCTGCCGTGCCGCTCAAGGACGAGCTTGACGTCGAGGTCAATGGCCGCGACGTGATCACGGGCCTGCCCAAGACCGTGCGCATCGAGAGCGAGGAGATTCGTCGTGCGCTCAATAAGCCGCTCGACGAGATGGCCAAGGCCGTCAAGGACGCACTCGACGCCACGCCGCCCGATCTTGCCTCGGACCTTATGTACTACGGCATTCTGCTGACCGGCGGCGGTGCGCTGCTGCGCGGCCTCGACGTCCGCTTGCGCGATGAGACAGGCGTTTCGGTCAACGTGAGCCCCACGGCGCTCGACAACGTCGTAAACGGTTGCGCTCGCGTGCTCGAGGCCAACGCGTTTGACGGCGGTTTCGTCCAGACCAACGCTTAATTTCCAAAAGGTGGATTCCATTTGGCACGTTCTTCGGGTTTCTCTTCAAATCTGAATACCAAACGACAATCAACGGGTATGCGCCCGTTGATTGTTTTCAGCCTGATTTCTGTGTTGCTGCTCACGTTTTACATTCGAGAGGGCGAGGCCGGGCCGATACATGCCGTGCGTTCGGGCGTCACGACAATCACCTCTCCGGTGCGTTTCGTTGGCTCGGCGGTGGCGGCGCCATTCAATGCCATCGGCAACGTGTTCTCCAACCTCACCGCTTCGCAGGAGTCGCTCGACGACCTTAAGAAGCAAAACGAGGTTCTCACTTCCAAGGTCGCGGAGCTTTCCGAAGCCCAAAAGACCGCTGAGCGCCTTGAGGGTCTTGTGGGCCTGCAGTCGACCTATAACCTCAAGTCCACTGCGGCTCGTATTGTCGGAGCCTCGGGTGACGCCTGGACGTCGACCGTCACCATCGATAAGGGTTCTGCCGACGGGCTTACCATCAACATGCCCGTGACGAGCTCGGCCGGCGTCATCGGCCAGATTATCGAGGTTTCGGCCAAGACATCGACCGTGCGCCTGATTGGCGACGAGAACTCTGGTGTGTCCGCCATGGTGCAGGAAACGCGCGCACAAGGCATGCTGCAGGGTCAGCCCGATGGCACGCTGCGTCTTGAGTACGTGAGCGTCGACTCCGATGTTAAGGTGGGCGATATCATCGTGACCTCGGGCATCGGTGGCGTGTTCCCCAAGGGACTGCCGCTCGGCACCGTGTCTTCGGTCGAGAAGTCGGCTAACGACGTGTACTACACCATTGTGGTACGTGCGCAGACCACGGCCGAAAATAACGAGGAAGTGCTCGTCATCACCTCGCTTACCGATGAGCAGTCGGCTTCGGACGATGATGTGAGCTCGGCCAATAGTACCCCGCAGGGCTCGTCGCGCGATGCCGCGACTCAGTCTAAGGACGAGAAATCGGATGATGATTCCGACACGTCCAAAGCGTCCGATTCTGGATCGAGCGAATAGGGAGGCATGTCCATGGATCTACACGAGCAGGGGACTGGCTCCCGCGCCTTTGCAATCGCCGCTATCGTCTGCGTGCTGCTGCAGGCGGGACTGGCACCGCAAATCTCCATCGCGGGTGGCCGCGTCAACTTTATGATCATCTTGGTGTGTCTGAGCGTGTTTTCGGGCGACCCTACGCGTGCCGTCGTGTGCGGCTTTTGCAGCGGTCTGTTTTACGACCTTTCCGCCGCCGTGCCGGTGGGCGTTATGTCGCTGCTGCTGACCGTGGGCAGTTTTGCTTTGGTGCACAGCGCGGCTGGTCAGACGGGCGGCTCGCCGAGCGCGCGCGGCATTACCGTGGGCGCCTTTGCGCTTGCCATCAACGTGGTCTACAGCATCATCTTGCTGTTTATGGGTCTGGAGACGAGCTTTGTGGTGGCCATCTTTGGGCACGCTCTGCCGTCCTCGATCCTGACGGGCTTGATTGCCATTCCGTTTTTGATGTCCGGTGCCGCTCCGCAGTCTGGCTATGGGTTCTCCGCGCGCAGTGGGCGTCAGACGGGCATGCGCTTTAAGCCCAAGACCCGTAAGCTCAAATAGGGGAGGCCTCAAGATGTCTTCCCAGTTGACGGTTGTTGTCGCCGGTATCGCGCTGGTCGTGGCCATTGTGGTCGCGCTGGTCATCATGCGCCGCGGCGACTCCCGCTTTACCTACGACACACAGCACGGAACGGCCCCGCGCGCCACCGAGGGCGAGGGCAATACGGCCGCCACGGCCTTCAAGGGCCGTTTTTCCATCCTCACCACGGGTGTGGGTGCCATGTTTGCCGCGCTTGCCGTTAAGCTGTGGGGCATGCAGATGGTCTCGTCGGACTACTACGACAAGCAGGCCAAGAGCAATCAGACCCGTACCGTTACCACGCCGGCCGTGCGTGGCCGCATCTTGGACCGCAACGGCGTCGCACTGGTGCAAAACCGCCCCTCGCTCGCCGTCGTCGCCTATCGCGATCTTGCCGACGACAAGGTGCTGGTGCGTCATCTTGCCAACGTGCTCGGCATGCCGTATGTCGCGGTGCTGCGCAACATCCAGGACAATTCCGAGGGCGCGCAGAGCCTGCATACGATCGCGACTGACGTGCGCCGCTCTACCGTCGCCTACATTCAGGAGCACGCCGGTGAGTTTCCCGGCGTGAAGATCGCCGAGCGCACCGAGCGCCAGTACCCGTATGGCGAGACCGCCTGCCATATTTTGGGCTATACCGGTACCATTACCTCCGAGCAGCTCGAGGCGCAGAACAAGAAGTCGTCGGACGGCAACGAAAGCGCGGCTGGCCAGATCTCGTATCAATCGGGCGATATTGTGGGTCAGGCGGGCGTAGAGATTTACTACGAAAACCTACTGCAGGGCATTCGCGGTGAGCAGACCGTGAAAGTTGACGCCTCGGGTAACGTTACCGGTCAAGCCGGCGCCGTTCCCGCCAAGGCCGGTTCTGACATTAAGCTTACGCTCGATCTTAAGATTCAACAGGCCTGCGAGACGGCTCTGGCGAATGCCATTGAGCTTGCCAAGACTACGGGCCATAGCAATGCCGGCAACGGTGCCGTGGTGTGCCTTGACCCCAACAACGGCGAGATCTTGGGCATGGCAAGCGAACCCAAGTTTGATCCTTCTGTCTTTATCGGCGGCGTTTCCAATGACGTGTGGACCGAGCTTAACGATGACGAGGGCTCGCATCCGCTGCTCAACCGCGCCATTAGCGGCCAGTACATGTCCGCCTCGACCATCAAACCCCTCTCGGCGTTGGCTGGCCTCGAATTTGGCACGTACACTTCGAGTCAAACGACCAACTGCACGGGATATTGGACCGGCTTGGGCAAATCTTGGGGAAAGTACTGCTGGCTGCACTCCGGCCACGGCACGATGACGCTGCAGTCCGGTATCGCCAACTCCTGCGACCCCGTGTTCTACGATATGGGCAAGGCCTTTTTCTACAACGACCAGCATCCCGAAGGCCTGCAAGAGGTCTTTCGTCGTTGGGGCCTGGGCAAGACCTGCGGCATCGACCTGCCGAGTGAGGGCGCGGGCCGCATTCCCGATGCAGAGTGGAAAGAGTCGTACTTTACCGACGCCTCGGCCGAGGACCGCAAGTGGAATGCCGGCGATATGACCAACATCGCCATCGGCCAGGGCGACATTCTGGTGACACCGCTGCAGATGGCCTGCGCCTACATGGGTATTGCCAACGGCGGCAAACAGTATGTGCCGCATGTGTTCTTGTCTGCTGTCTCGCGTGATGGCGACGGCGATGCCTACAAGTACAACGGCAAGGGCAAAAAGAAGCGCCTTGAGGCCCAAATTAACAACGATGCCGATCTTGCGCTGGTCCGCAACGGCATGCACGATGTTATTTACTCGGCGTCGACTTCGACCGCCGCGCACTTTAACTCCCTGACCCCTACGGTCTACGGCAAGTCCGGCACGGGCGAGAAGAGCGGCGAGGACGATTACGCGTGGTTTTGCGCCTACGCGCCGGCCGATGACCCCAAGTACGTGATCGCCACTGTCTTGGAACAGGGCGGTGGCGGCTCCGATACCGCGCTGCACGTTGTGCGCGATGTCCTCGGTGCGATTTATGACGAGCCCGACACGTCGACGGCCACGGGCGATTCCTCGGTTCGATAGGAGGTTGCGATGGACTTTTCGCCGGCGGACCTGTTCCGCTCAACCAAAACCGGCTCTCGCAGCAGCCTGGACCGCGTCAACAAGCAGATTTCCGCATCGCGCGGAACGTTTCGCCAAAAGGTGCACGTCGGCGTGCTGTTGGCGACTGTGGCGCTCGTCACCTATGGCGCCATTATTATCTGGTCCGCCTCGCAGTTTAAAGCCGACGCCTCGTTCTCGCGTCACCTACTGGGTATCGGTATTGGCGCGGTGCTGGCGGTGCTCGTCTGGCGCACCGACCTGCGCGGCATTTCCAACTTTTCGACGGCCCTGCTCGTCATCGATCTCATCGTGATCTTCTCGCCTAAGATTCCGGGCCTGTCCTACACGGGCGGCTTGGGAATGACGGGTTGGATCAAGATTCCCGGTATCGGTTTAACATTCCAGCCCGTTGAGCTTGCCAAGCTCATCACCATCTTCTTTATGGCCACGCTTGGCTCGCAGTACAACGGGCGCATCGATACCGCTCGCGACTACATTAAGCTCTGCGGCATGCTGTCCGTTCCGTTTTTGGCCGTCGTCGCCATGGGCGATTTGGGCTCGGGTCTGGTCGTGCTGGTGTCGGGCGCCATCGTCATCTGCATGAGCGGTGCGCGCCGCGAATGGGTGCTGTCGACTTTGGCTCTGCTCGTGGGTTTGGTGGCGCTCGTCCTGGCGCTCGATTCGGTCTTCGATTCGCTGCTCGGCCACGATGTGCTCATTAAGCAGTACCAGATGAATCGTCTGACGGTCTTTATCGACCCCGACAACGCCGATTCGGACGATGCGTATAACCTGCAGCAGTCGTTGATCGCGGTCGGCTCGGGCGGTTTCTTTGGTAAGGGCCTGGGGCATGCGACGCAGTCGGCCGGCGGCTTCCTGCCCGAGTTCCATACCGACTTCGTCTTCGCCTTTTTGTCAGAGACGTTCGGCTTCTGCGGTTCCTTTTTGTTGCTGTGCCTGTACGTACTGCTCATCTTCTCGACGATTCGCGTCGCCTTTAAGTGCGAGTCTCTGTTTCTACGCTTGTCATGCGTGGGTATTGTCGGCATGTGGGCATTTCAGACGTTCGAGAACATCGGCATGTGCATTGGCATGATGCCGATTACCGGTATTCCGCTGCCGTTCATTAGCTTTGGTTCGTCCTCGATGATGATTCAGTTGTTGACGGTGGGTATCGTACAATCCATATGGCGGCATCGTTCGGGCGCCGCGTAACCGCTGGAGGGGTTTGCCATGAAGATTCCCGTGGAAAAGCTGACTCGCGCTTTTAAAATGGGCGCGACCACCAAGAGGGATTCCGATACGCCGGTGCGCGTTTCGGTCTACCTGGATTCGACCGCCTCGCGTTTTTTGGTCGAGACGGTGCGCGATGCCTTTGTGCCGCAGACGACCTCGGGCATTGTCCGCGTTGAGCGTCTGGGGGAGGAGCGTATCGTCCCCAAGACCGATACCGACGTGGTGCTGGTGCTTTCGTGCGGATCTGAGCGCCTTGAGAGCGCCGTGCAGGAGCTCGTCATTGCCGGCGCGCCCGTGTGCGTGCTGGCCGAGTCCGCTGTCGAGGTGCCTTTTATCCAGGAGTCCACGCCCATGCTCGGCGTGGTAGCGGCCACCGATAAGACGTATCTGCTCGAGACACTCGCCCGCTGGATCCTGGACCGTACGGAAAAGGAGACGGCCTTTGCGGCGAACTTTGCCTTTATGCGCATCGCCGCCGCCAACCGCATCATCACCTCGTGCGCGCTTACCAATATGGCGACGGGCGCGCTGGTGTTTTTGCCGGGGGCCGATTATCCCGTTATGGCGCTGGCGCAGGTTGGCATGCTCTTTGAGCTTGCGGCTATCTTTGGGCGCGGCATTAAGCCCGAGCGCGGCTACGAGGTCGCGGGCGTGCTTGCCGGCGGCTTGGTAATGCGCGCCGTCACTCGCGCCCTGGTAAAGCAGACGCCGCATATTGGGTTTGCCGTCAAGGCACTCTCCGCCGCCGCGGGCACCTATGTCATGGGTCGTGCGCTCGTGTCTCTCTACGAGCGCGATATCGACTACAGCCGTGCCAACGAGGTGGTTGCCGCCACGTTCTCGCGCGTCCGCGACCTGGTGACCACGGTTGCCGGCGCTACCCGTCCCATGAATCCTTTTGAGGATGCATCCGATCTCGCTGCTTAGGGGTTTCTTTTGCGCGTTCCATACCAAGACTGTTTTCATTTGATTGAGCCGCTGCTCGCGAAGGTCGAAAAGCCGAGTCGCTATATCGACCACGAGTGGGGTACGCTCTCCAAGGCCGATGCCGACTATCGTTGCTGCATGATTTACCCGGACGTGTACGAGGTCGGCCTGCCCAACCAGGGTATCGCCATCCTGTACAATATCCTTAACCAGGCCGAGGGCATCTCCTGTGAGCGCGGTTATGTGCCGTGGCCCGATATGGGCGATGCCATGCGCGAGGCCGGTATCCCGCTGCTGTCGCTCGAGGGCGCAGCGCCCGTGGCCTCGTTTGATATCGTCGGTATGCACGTGCCGCACGAGATGGCCGTGACAAACTTTCTCGAGGCGCTCGACCTCGCCGGCATTCCGCTGCTGGCTGCTGACCGCACCGAGGACGATCCCATCGTCGTCGCCGGCGGACCTTCGGTTTATAACCCCGAGCCGTATGCGGCCTTCTTCGATGCCATCCTGATTGGCGAGGGTGAGGAGTCGCTGCTCGAGATCTGCCAGTTGCATCGCCGCCTGCGTGACGAGGGCGTCCCGCGCGCCCAGATTGTCGAGCGGCTCGCGACCGTCTCCGGTACCTACGTGCCGTCGCTGTACGAGGTGCGCTATGACGAACCCTGCTCACCGCACGGCTACACCGTGCCGTGTGAGGGTAAGGACGTGCCGCCGGTGGTCTACAAGCGCGTCGTCGAGGACTTTGGCGCTACCAATCCATTGTCGCAGTCGTGCGTGCCCTATGCGCAGCTCGTTCACGATCGCCTGTCTATCGAGATCCTGCGCGGCTGCGCTCGCGGTTGCCGTTTTTGCCAGGCCGGCATGACGTATCGCCCGGTGCGCGAGCGTTCGGCCGACCAGATTGTGTCCTCGGTGATCCAGGGTTTGCAGAAGACCGGCTATGACGAGGTGTCGCTTACCTCGCTTTCGACCACCGACCACTCCTGCATCCGCGACGTGCTTGGCAGGCTCAACCGCCGCTTGGAGGATACGGGCATTCGCGTGTCCATTCCCTCGCAGCGCCTGGATTCGTTTGGCGTGGATATGGCCGAGTCGGTCGCCGGCGAAAAGAAGGGCGGCCTGACGTTTGCCCCCGAGGCCGGCAGTCAGCGTATGCGCGACATCATCAACAAGAACGTGACCGAGGAGGACGTGGACCGCGCGGCCAAGGCGGCCTTCGAGGCCGGCTGGAACCGCATGAAGCTCTACTTTATGATGGGTCTTCCCGGTGAGCGCGATGAGGATATCGTGGCCATCGCCAACCTGGCCGACCATGTGCTCGAGCTCGGCCGCTCCGTGGTGCCCAAGGCGCGCCGCGGCTCCATCTCGGTGTCCATCTCGGTGTCGGTGTTTATTCCCAAGGCCGCCACGCCTTTCCAATGGTGCCCGCAGCTCGATTACGACGACGTCAAACGCCGTCAGAAGCTCCTCATTACGAGTGTTCGCAACCGTGCAGTCCGCGTGCACTACCACGATGCCGAGACCTCGCTTATCGAGGCGGCGCTGTCTCGTGCAGGCCGCGACATGACGCCTGTCATCATCGATGCCTGGCGTGCCGGTTCGCGTTTTGACGCCTGGGTGGAGCATTTCTCGCTCGATAACTGGAAGGAGGCCGCGGCCAAAAACGGCATCGACCTCAACGAGCTCGTGCACCTGCCCTACGAGCTGGACTGGCACCTGCCCTGGGAGCACGTGAGCCCCGGCTGCTCGCGTGGCTTCCTCGAGCGCGAGTACCGTCGCTCGCTGGAGGGTGTCACGACGCCCGACTGCACCCGCACGTCGTGCACCGGCTGCGGAATCTGCCCCACGCTCCACGCCAAGAACGTATTGGTGGGTGATCGCGCATGAGTGAGCGCTTGACCGACAACCCCACGCTCTTTAGGCTGCGCGTTCGCTACGGCAAGCGCGACCGCCTTAAGTACCTGGGCCATTTGGAACTAATCCATACCATTGAGCGTATCGTGCGTCGCGCGGGCCTGCCCTATGCTGTGACGCAGGGCTTCTCGCCGCACATGCGCGTGGGTTTTTCCTCGGCGCTGCCCGTGGGCACGTCGTCGACCTGCGAGTGGTATGACCTGTTTATGACCGAGTTCGTCGCGCTCGACGAGGCCTTTGGGCGCCTGGCCGCGGCATCTCCGGCCGATTTGGCGCCCATCGAGGCCGCCTACATCGACGTGCGCACGCCGGCGCTCACGGCGCAGCTCACGCGCCTGTCGTATCGTATCGACTTGCATCTGGACCCTGAGTCGCCCGTGAGCGCCGATGAGGTGCGCGGCGCGATTGACACGTTGCGTGCGGCCCACGGCATCGATTATGCGCGCGGCAAAAAGAGCAAGCGCCTGGACTTGGACCATACGCTCGTGGGCTACGAGCTTAAGGCGGGGGAGCGCCCGGACCATCTGGTGCTCATACTCGACACCCATGCCGACAACGAGGGCTCCATGCGTCCGGAAATTTTGCTTTCTGCTGCTGATGTTTTGTTGCAGGGCTTGACCCCGGGCGTCGATGCACCTATTGTTTCCACCGGTATGCAAGACCTCGTGACCATCTGCTCCTACGATGTCGAGCGTCAGAATCAAGCATGCGAAGACGACGAGGGCCGACTCGTCAGCCCCATACCTGTGCGAACTTGTGGATTTGCTCCACATACTCGTTGACGGGGGTATTATCGCCTGCTACTATATTCGGCTGTTGCACTAACTGATGCATGAAGGGCAAGTAAACATGTACGCAATCGTTAACACGGGCGGCAAGCAGTACAAGGTCGCCACCGACGATGTCATCACCGTCGAGAAGATCGAGGGCAATGAGGGCGACAAGGTCACCCTGCCGGTCATCTTCCTCAACGATGGTAAGAAGATCGTCACCGATCCCGACAAGCTGGCCAAGGCCAAGGTTACCGCTCAGATCGTTGAGCAGTTCAAGGGCGAGAAGCAGCTGGTCTTCAAGTTCCACAAGCGTAAGCGCTATCGTCGTCTGAAGGGTCACCGTCAGCAGCTCACCAAGCTGAAGATCGTGAAGGTTCAGGCTACCTCCCGCGCCAAGAAGGCTGTCAAGGCAGAGGCTGAGGCTGTTGCCGAGGCTCCCGTCGCCGAGTAGATTACACTCGTAACGAAAGAGTAGGTATACACAATGGCACACAAAAAAGGACTCGGTTCCTCCCGTAATGGCCGTGACTCCCGCGGTCAGCGCCTTGGCACGAAGCGCTTCGCCGGCCAGACGGTAACCACGGGCACGATTCTCGTCCGTCAGCATGGCACGCACATCCACCCGGGTGCGAACGTTGGCCGTGGCAAGGACGACACGCTGTTCGCGCTGGTCGACGGTACCGTTGAGTTCCACAAGGGTATCAAGCACAGGGTCAGCGTACGCCCGCTCGAGAACGCGTAATTCACCCTTCATAGAGCACATATGTGGGAGGCACTTGAGTTTTAGGATTCAAGGGTCTCCCTCTTTTTTGTAGGAGGCGATTCTGTTGTCACAGTTCACCGATATCAGCCGCATTAACGTTTGTGGCGGCGACGGCGGAGCCGGATGCATGTCGTTTAGGCGCGAGGCATTTGTTCCCAAGGGCGGCCCCGATGGCGGCGACGGCGGTCGTGGCGGCAATGTCGTCATCCAGGCCGATGCTCAGCTGTCTTCGCTGATCGATTACCGCTTTAAGCATCACTTCCGTGCCGAGCGCGGCACGCACGGCCAGGGTGCCCGTCGCAATGGCAAGAGCGGCGAGGACCTGATTTTGAAAGTTCCCATGGGCACCGTAGTCCGCGAGCTCGATCCCGAAACGCAGACCCCGATGTTCGAGATTGCCGACCTGGTGCACGATGGCGAGCGCGTTGTCGTGGCGCCCGGTGGGGCCGGCGGTCTGGGCAACACCCACTTTGTGACGTCGGTGCGCCGCGCGCCCGCGTTTGCCCAGCTGGGTGAGCCAGCCGAGGAGCACTGGATCGAGCTCGAGATGAAACTTATGGCCGATGCCGCGCTCGTGGGCTTTCCCTCGGTGGGCAAGTCCTCGCTCATCGCGCGTATGAGCGCCGCCCGTCCTAAGATTGCCGACTACCCGTTTACCACGCTCGTGCCCAATCTGGGCATGGTGCGTGCCGGCGAATATTCTTACGTCGTTGCCGACGTCCCCGGTCTCATCGAGGGTGCGAGTGAAGGCAAGGGCCTGGGTCACCAGTTCCTGCGCCATATTGAGCGCACTGCTTTGATCATGCACGTTGTCGATATGACGGGCGGTTTTGAGGATCGCGACCCGGTCGAGGACTATCGCATCATTAACCGTGAGCTCGAGCAGTATGGTGCCGAGCTCTCGGAGCGCCCGCAGATCGTCGTCGCCAACAAGTGCGATGCGCCGGGCACGGCCGACAAGATTGCCGACCTTAAGCGCGCGGCGCTCGACGACGGCCACATGTTTTTTGCCGTTTCCGCCGTTACGGGTGCCGGCCTCAACACGCTGATGCTTGCCGTGGGCGAGCAGGTGGCTAAGCTCCGCGCGGAGCTTGCGGTCTCTGATGAGCCGGTCGATCTGCGCGACGAGGAGTGGGAGCGTCGCCGTCTGCAGCGCGAGAAGCGCTTCCGCATTGTTGAGGAAGAGCCCGGTGCTTTCCGCGTGGTTGGTCGCGCGATCGAGCGCATGGTCATCCAAACCGACTGGGAAAACGAGGAAGCCGTCATCTACCTGCAGCATAAGTTTGCGCGCATGGGCGTTGACGACGCGCTCGAGAAGGCCGGCTGCCGTGCCGGCGACGAGGTTCGCATTTGCCAGCGCGCGTTTGACTTTGAGGGCGCCGAGGATTTCTCGGAATACGAGGACGAGCTCGAGGATGCAGGCGTTGAGGTTATTGACGTAGCGGCCGAGGGTGCGGACGTGGCTAATGTCGCCGAGGGCTCCGAAGGCGCTACCGAAGTCGACGTTATTGAGACCCCGGAGGGCGAGTAAGCCATGTCGCTGCGCGGTGGAATCGGATTGCCTGAGCTTCCCATCAAGGATGGGCACGAGTTTCGGCTTGGCATTATGGGCGGCACCTTTGACCCGATTCATTACGGGCACTTGGTGACTGCCGAGCAGGCTCGCGAGTCGCTCGACTTGGACGCTGTGCTTTTTATGCCGGCCGGCTCTCCTGCCTTTAAGCTCGACAAACCGGTGACGCCTGCTGAGGACCGTTATGCCATGACGGTCCTCGCGACTGCCGCGAACCCGGCCTTTTTGGCAAGCCGCTTCGAGATCGATCGTGCCGGTGTCACCTATACAGCCGATACGCTGCGTGCCCTTCGCGAGTTTTACCCGCCACAGGTGAAGCTTTACTTTATTACGGGTGCCGATGCGATTATTGATATTGTGACCTGGCACAATGCTCACGAGATTGCCGAACTGGCAACCTTTATCGCTGCGACACGCCCCGGCTTTGACATCGATACGGCCCGGTCGAGGATTAAGGAATCGGGGCTGCCCTTCGATGTGCGCTATATTCAGATTCCGGCGCTGGCGATTAGCTCGACCAACATTCGCAAGCGGGTTGCCCGCGGCATGAGCGTGCGCTATCTTACGAGCGAGTCCGTGCTCGGCTATATCCGTAAACGCGGCCTGTATGCCGATCTTGGGCAAGACGATTTTGATTAACGGGGGGAAACGTTGTCGGTAGAAGATCAGTTTGAGGGCGACGAGCGCGCGCTCTTGACGCGTATCCACGAGTTGCTCGATGTGCGCATGAAGGATAAGCGTAAGCGCTACGTGCATTCGCTCGGGGTTGCCGAGACGGCGCTGTACCTAGCCGAGGTATACGGTGTCGACCGCTTTGATGCCGCTGCCGCCGGCCTGATCCATGACTGGGACAAAGTGCTCTCCGACGACGAGCTGGTCACGCGCGCTCTGCATTATGGCATTAAGATTGCCGGCTCTCCGTCTGCCGCGACGCCGCTTTTGCATGGCCCGGTTGCCGCCTATGAGCTTCCGCAGCTTTTTCCCGAGCTGTCGCCGGCGGTCTTTCAGGCTGTCGACCGTCACACCGTGGGCGCTTGCGACATGACGCCACTCGATATGGTGGTCTTTGTGGCCGATGCCATCGAACCCAACCGCCACGGCGATTATGCCCATGCGCTGCGCAAGATGGTGGGGAAGTCCTCGCTCGACGAGTTGTTCTTCTCCTGTTTTGCGCAGGGTCTGGTCTATGTGATCCAGTCCGGGCGCTATCTTTATCCCACGGCTATTACGATTTACAACCATTACGCCCAGCTGCGCTAGTTCGGGCTGTCTAGAAAGAGGTATTCCATGGCCGATGAGACCATGACTGACGAGCAGATTCTTGAAGGTGAGGAGCACAAGAGTTTCGTGGCCACGTCCGACCGCACTGCCGCGACGCTCTCCGCCAGCGGTGTCGCCGCCGAGGATGTCGCCCGCGCTGCCGCGCAGGCCGCCTACGACAAGAAAGGCGAGGGCGTTCAGGTGCTCGACCTGACTGAGCTTTCCGATGTGTGCGACTACTTTGTCCTTGCTACCGGCACCAACAACCGCCAGGTTGATTCCATCGTCGACGAGATTGAGGAGAAAGTCGCCGAGGCTTGCGGCGAGCACCCGTTTTCCATTGAGGGCCGCGAGCAGAAGACCTGGATGCTCATGGACTACGGTTCGGTTGTCGTCCACGTCTTCACTCCCGAGGCGCGTGAGTTCTACCGCCTCGAAAAGCTCTGGGGCGACGCTCCCCAGCTCTCCCTGGACCTCCTCTAGTAGCTCATTTGGGACGGGGCTTTTTTAGCTACCCTCAAGTATTTCGCCGGGCAGTCGCGTTTTTCCGCGGCCGCCCGGCTTTCTTTTTGCCCAAAAGTAGCTAATTTGGGACGGGGCTTTTTTAGCTACTACCTACCGTTCGCCGAACATCGCGATTTATAGCTCCCAGTACGTTTTTTTCTACTCTGGCTCGGGTAACGTAATTGTCATCTGTAGAGGAGGGGATGCGTATGACTCGGACTGCGCGAGAAATCTCTGTATATGGTTTTTACCATGTCGTCCAAAAGGGATGTGCCGACCAACTCATATTTGAGGATGACGAAGATCGGCTCTATCTGATTCGGCTGATTGCTTCGAAATGCCAGAAGTTTAAAGTGGATGTCATCGCGTGGTGCCTTATGGATAACCATATTCATCTTCTGCTTGACGACGAGCATGTTCATCTGAGCGATTGCATGCATTCGATTACGACGGCGTATGCCATGTATTTCAACTCAAAGACAGGCAGGAAGGGGCCTGTTTTCCAGGATCGATTTAAGAGTGTGCCGATCCTCGATGATGATCAGCTGCTCAACTGCGTGAGATACATTCACGACAATCCCGCGAAGGCGAGGATTGGGACCGC
Organism: Collinsella sp. LCP21S3_C7; assembly: GCF_052118485.1. Taxonomy (NCBI): domain Bacteria; kingdom Bacillati; phylum Actinomycetota; class Coriobacteriia; order Coriobacteriales; family Coriobacteriaceae; genus Collinsella; species Collinsella sp. LCP21S3_C7. Next base: position 30,839 of record NZ_JBQKHC010000011.1, read on the forward strand.
TTCGCTGTATCGATGGAGCAGCTTTCGCGAGTATATGGGATATCCGGGTATCTGCAAAACGGATTGCGTTCTCGGGCTGCTCGGTGACTCTCAGAGATTTTTTGCCTTCAGCACCTCGGGTGAGCCCAATCGCTATTGCTTCCGTGACGGCGCTCATGTGAGCGACACAGATGCGCTGGAGTTTGCGCAGGCGCTTCTTAAGCCGTACGAGCCTCATCACCTTAAGGCTTTGCCAAAGGGGGCGCGCGATGCCTGCATTCGTACTTTGAAGAGCGAGGGCTTTTCGATTAAACAGATCGTTCGCCTTACGGGCATTGGACACTGCACCATACAAAAGGTCAAAGTCAAAAAATAGCTCATTTTGGACGAGGTCTGTGTTGCGACCGCGTCAGGTATGGGTTGGGTAGCTAATTTGGGACGGGGCTATTTTAGCTAACCCTACAAATCGGTTGAGTTTTATTCCGGCCCCGGGTAATTCGCTGCCAGCTGAAGGGTAGCTAAAAAAGCCCCGTCCCAAATTGACTACTTAGTGGGAGGAGAAGCGTGATTGGCGGCCGAAGGATAGGGCGGTGTCGCCGAACTTGTCTCGGACCGCGTCGATGGCGACGGAGAGGTCACGGCGGCCGCTGGATTGGGCTCCGCGGTCGTCGACTTCGCAAAACAGGTCGGTCTGTATGCCGCCTTGATGATTGAAGTCACTCATGCCTATGCCGGCAAGGCGTACATGCATTCCTTCCTGCCAGATGTTGTCGAGCAACTCGATCGCTACCGCCACAAAGATGTTCTCGTCGTCGGTGGGATGGGGGAGTCGTCGCTGTGCCGAGCGACCGCTGCCGTACGAGTACTTAAGTTTGAGCGTCACCGTGGCGCCGGTAAGCCCCTGGCGGCGCAGGCGACGTCCGACGGATTCGCCCAATAATGCAATCGCCGCTTCGATGTCCCCGCGCTCGGTCAAATCTTTCGCAAAGGTGCGCTCATTGCTTACCGACTTGACCTCACGCTCTTCATCGAGGCTCGTGACTTCGGAAACCTCGAGCCCCAACGCACGCTGGCGCATGCGCTCGCCGTTAACGCCAAAAATCGCAGACAGCGTGGATTCCGGTGCGCGCGACAGCTCGCCCAGCGTGTAAATCCGCATGCGGCGCAGCCGCTCCTCGGCCGAGCGCCCGATACCGCTCATGGCAGAAACAGGTAACGGTGCCAGAAAACGCTGCTCAGTTCCCGGGCGTACGACCGTAAGCCCAAACGGCTTGTCTCGCTCGCTTGCAATCTTGGCCACCGTTTTGTTGCAACCGACGCCGATGGAGCAGGTCAACCCCAGTGCCGCCACGCGATCGCTGATGCGTCGTACGACGAGCAGTGGGTCCTCGGGCGCAAAGCGGCCCGGCGTGATGTCGATAAAGGCCTCGTCAATGGACACGCGCTCAACGCGTGGTGTCTCGTCGGCAAGAATATTCATGACCTGTGCGCTGACCTCGTGGTAGCGATCGAAATGCCCGTGTGTCCAAATGGCCTGCGGACATAGGCGACGCGCCTCGGCCGAGGGCATGGCGGAGTGCACGCCAAAGCGGCGTGCCTCGTATGAGCAGGTGGAGACGACGCCGCGCGATTCGGCGTCTCCGCCAACGATAAGCGGCTTGCCGCGCCACTCGGGATGATCGAGCATCTCCACGCTCGCAAAAAACGCATCGAGATCCATCAGACCCACCGCCGGACCCGTCCAGGGCGGCGGCGTGACGCCCGCAGTATCCTCATAACCGTATGTATGTTCGCATCTTTTCATGGCATGAGTATACCGCGCAGCTCATGTGGGGTGCGTGGATGTGCTTGCAAATCGCGAATTCTTGTCTAAGATATGGATTTGCCTTCGACTACACCGAAGAAGTTGGTCTCACGGACTTCACCTGCCCGCGTCGATGGCGTATTATGTTCAACTGTTTGTTTGTAGTTGCAGCCTAAAGCTGCTTGGTTGGAGGAGTTTCCTTTGGCAGTCAAGATTCGCCTTGCTCGTCACGGCGCTAAGAAGCGTCCGTACTACCGTGTCGTCGTCGCCGATTCCCGCGCCCCGCGTGACGGTCGTATCATCGAGGAGGTTGGCCGCTACAATCCGATGACCGCCCCCAAGACCATCAACCTCGATCTCGAGAAGATTGCTGACTGGCAGTCCAAGGGCGCTCAGCTCACCGACGCTGTCGCTGCCCTGGTCAAGGCCGCCAACGAGGGCGAGAAGACCGAGACCGTCGTCAAGAAGTCCAAGAAGCAGCTCGCCAAAGAGGCCGAGGCCGCTAAGGCTGCCGCTGAGGCCGCTGAGGCCGCTGAGGGCGCCGAGGAGTAAATCGTGCCTGAGGTTGACGCTGCACAGCTCGAGGGTGAGGCAATGCTCTCAGATCGCATCGCCGATCTCGTCGAATATCTCGTTGTTCAGATCGTCGACGACCCGGATTCCGTGAGCCTGGAAGTTATCGATGGCGACGATGCCTCAACTATTGAGGTTTCGGTCGCCGAGGATGACGTAGCTAAGGTCATTGGCCGTCGCGGCCGTACCATCAAGGCCATTCGCACGCTCGCCCGTGCACTGGCCGCTCGCCTCGACACTTCCGTCGAGGTAGAGGTTCTGGGCTAGGACCTTGAGGTCCCAGTACAAAAACATCGCCCGTGTGGTTAAGCCGCATGGAAGGAAGGGGGAGGTCCTCGCGCAGCCGCTGCGGGGGCTTCCTTCTGTATTGGAGCCGGGTATGCGTGTCGCCCTGACGCCACCGGCGCTCAAGCGTGACCGCTTTTGCACGGTTACATCCGTTACCGATACGGGCGATGGCGATATGGTTTCGTTTGAGGGCATTGACGACTTGACGGCCGCCGAGGGCATCACGGGTTGTTTCGTTCTGGCGAACCGTGATGACTTTGAGCTCGATTCGCTTGACGCTGCCTATACCGACCTTATGGGTCGCGAGGTGGTTGACGAGCGCTTTGGGTCGCTCGGAACGATCGTTGAGATTATGTCGACGCCCGCCAACGACGTTTGGGTTGTCGAGGGTGATTGGTACGGCGAGGTGCTGATTCCCGTGATCGAGCAAGTTGTGCTCGATCTTCCCGATCGGGGAGCAATATCCGTCCACGTTATGGACGGCTTGATCGATATGGACAAGTAGGGAGGACAACATGCTGATCGAGACCCTTTCGGTCTTTCCCGAGATGTTTGAGCCCGTCATGTCCACATCGATTTTGGGCCGTGCCCGCAAGGCCGGCCTTTTTGATTTTAAGGCGTATGACCTGCGCGACTGGACGCACGACCGCCATCGTACCGTCGATGACGAGCCGTACGGCGGCGGGCAGGGCATGCTCATGAAGGTCGAGCCTATTGCCGAGGCAATCGAGGCCATTAGCTCTGAGGGCCCCAAGCCCACCGTGGTGTTCTTTACGCCTTGCGGTGAGCCTTTTACGCAGCATGTAGCCGAGCGCCTGCTCCAAAGCGAGCGCCTGCTGTTTGTGTGCAGCCGCTACGAGGGTGTCGATGAGCGCGCGTATGCCTATGCCGACGAGCGCCTGTCGATCGGCGACTATGTGCTCACGGGCGGCGAGCTGCCTGCTATGGTTGTTGCTGACGCTGTCGTGCGTCTGATTCCCGGCGCGCTTGGTGACGAGATGAGCAACGTTGACGAATCATTCTCGACCGCCGAGGACGGTGGGCTGCTCGAGTACGCGCAGTACACCCGTCCTGCCGAGTTTAACGGCGAGGGCGTGCCTCCCGTGCTTGTAAGTGGTGACCACGCCAAGGTTGACGCTTGGCGCCGCAAGAACGCCATCGAGCGCACCTGTCGCTGGCGTCCCGACTTAATTGAGACGGCGCGGCTTACGCCTAAGGAACGCGCGTATGCGCAAGAGATTTTGGACGCTTCGTATTCGCAGAGCGAGGAGTGAGAATGGTTCCGTCGCAGCATTCCATGCTAAAGGGTGCGTTTGAGTGGGTCGTGATCGTCGCAATCGCGCTCGTGGCCACCTTCTTGATTCGCACCTTTGTGGTCGAACCCTTTGTGGTACCCACCGGTTCCATGGAGTCCACGATTGAGATTGGTGACCAGATCCTGGCGCAAAAGGTGACGCTTGAGCTCGGTCAGCCGGTCAGCCAAGGCGATATCGTGGTGTTTCACAACCCCGATGGCACCTCTGAGCACGATGTTCTCGTCAAGCGGGTCATCGCTACGGCCGGCCAGACGGTCAACCTGCAGGACGGCAAGGTGGTCGTTGACGGCCAAGCGCTCGACGAGGACTATACGACGGGCATGAGCTGGCCACTGTCGGTCCAGGCGCCTGGTGCTCAGGTGAGCTATCCCTACATCGTCCCTGACGGGTGCGTGTGGGTGATGGGCGACAACCGCGAGAACTCAGCCGACTCACGCTACTTTGGCCCGGTCGACCGTTCGGACCTGATCGCCGTGGCGCTCGTGCGTTACTGGCCGCTCAACCGTCTGGGCGCTATCGACTAAAAACCGCTATAGTACAGTACCTAACCGTGTAATCGTTTCGACGAGGGGATATTAGAGGCATGAACGCTTCATCGCTTTCCTTCCAAGACATCATCCTGCGCCTCCAGCAGTACTGGGGCGAGCAGGGCTGCGTCATTATGCAGCCCTATGACTCCGAGGTCGGTGCCGGTACCTTCCATACCGCGACCACGCTGCGCTCGCTCGGTCCTGCCGAGTGGCGCACCTGCTATGCGCAGCCCTGCCGCCGTCCCGCCGACGGCCGCTACGGCGAGAACCCCAACCGCATGCAGCACTACTATCAGTTCCAGGTGCTCATCAAGCCCTCGCCGGTCAACGCTCAGGAGCTTTACCTGGGGTCTCTTGCCGCCATTGGCCTGGACCCCAACGACCATGACGTCCGCTTTGTCGAGGACGACTGGGAGAGCCCGACGCTCGGCGCCTGGGGCCTTGGCTGGGAGGTCTGGCTCAATGGCATGGAGGTCACGCAGTTTACGTACTTCCAGCAGGTGGGCGGCATCGAGGTCGACCCCGTGCCCGTCGAGATCACCTATGGCCTGGAGCGCATCGCCATGTACGCCCAGGGTGTCAACTCCGTCTACGACCTGGTGTGGAGCTATCTGCCCGACGGCACGCCCATGACCTACGGTGACGTGTTCCTGGAGAACGAGCGCGAGTTTAGCGCCTACAATTTTGAGGTCGCTAACGTCGAGATGATGCGTCAGAAGTTTGACGACTACGAGGCCGAGTGCCACTCCTGTCTGGAGCGCAAGCTGCCGCTGCCCGCATACGACTGCGTCATGAAGTGCAGCCATGCCTTCAACCTGCTCGATGCCCGCGGCGCCCTGTCCGCAGTCGAGCGCGCCAACTACATCCTGCGCGTCCGCGCCGTCGCCAAGGCGTGCTGCGAGGCCTATATGGCCGAGGTCGCCGGAGTTAACGAGAATGCCGACCAGGAAGGCGAGGTGGCGTAAGCCATGGCAGACGCTAAGGATTTCCTGTTTGAGATCGGTACGGAGGAAATGCCCTCCGCACCGCTGAACAATGCCGTCAAGCAGCTTGGCGATATGATCGCCAAGGGCCTCGACGAGGCCGGCCTGGCCCATGGCGAGGTCCGCGTGATCTCGAGCCCGCGTCGTCTGGCTGCGCTCGTGGCCAACGTCGCCACCGCGACCGATGAGGTCCACGAGGTCAAGCGCGGCCCTGCGGCAAACATTGCCTTCGATGCCGACGGCAACGCCACCAAGGCCGCTCAGGGCTTCGCCCGCAAGTGCGGTGTGGCTGCCGAGGACCTGATCCGTCGTGAGGATACCGACGGCCGCGAGTACGTGTTCGCCGAGAAGAACATTCCCTCCGTGCCGGCTACCCCTATTCTGACGGCCCTGTGCGAGAAGACGATCGCAGGCCTGCAGTGGCCCAACTACCGCAGCCAGCGCTGGGGCCACGAGCACGCTACGTTTGTGCGTCCGGTCCGTTGGATCTGCTGCCTTCTGGGCGAGGACGTTGTGCCCGTGACGTTTGCCGATGTGACGAGCGGCAATACCACGCGCGGACATCGCGTGCTGGGCGCCGGTGACCATGTTGTCGCCAGCCCCGCCGTCTACGAGCAGGTGCTCGAGGACGCCGGCGTGCTCTCTGCCGAGCGTCGTCGTGAGGCCATCCTTACCGGTATTGCCGAGGTCGAGGCCGCTCGACCTGGCTGCCATGTCGATACGCCCAAGAAGGTCTTCGAGGAGGTCATTAACCTCTGCGAGTGGCCGACGGTGCTCGTCGGTACCTTCGACGAGGAGTTCCTCAAGGTCCCGCACGAGATCATCTGCGAGTCCATGCTCACCAACCAGCGCTACTTCCCGATCTATGACGGCGAGGGCAAGCTCACGCGTGAGTTCGTGGTCGTCTCCAACAGCAAGCCCGAGAATGCCGAGCGTGTGATCGACGGCAACGAGCGCGTCGTGCGCGCCCGTCTGGACGATGCCAAGTTCTTCTACGAGGAGGACCTGAAGATCTCCCTCGACGAGTTCCGTGAGCGTCTGGCCAAGGTTGCCTTCCAGGAGAAGCTCGGCAGCGTGCTCGCCAAGTCCGAGCGCATTGAGCAGCTCGCGCTCGCTATTGCCCGCGAGGCCCATCTGGGCGCCCACCTCGCTGCCGATGCCGCTCGCGCCGCGCACCTGTGCAAGGCCGACCTGGTTTCCAACGCCGTCGTCGAGTTTACGAGCCAGCAGGGTGTGATGGGTGGCTATTACGCGACTGCGATGGGGGAGAACGACGAGGTCGCCCACGCCATTCGCGATCACTATCGTCCCCGCTTTGCCGGCGATGAGCTGCCCGAGGGCACCGCTGGCTGCATCGTGGCCTGTGCCGACAAGCTCGATACCATTGCCGGTATCTTTGCCATCGGCGAGCCCCCGACCGGCTCTTCCGACCCGTACGCGCTGCGTCGCGCCGCTATCGGCATTATCAACATCCTGCGCGATCGTCTGCCGATCGACCCCACGACGCTCATCGACTTTGCCCTTGAGCTCTATAGCGAGCAGGGCATCGAGTTCGACGCCGCCGAGGTCGCCCAGCAGGTCCGTGACTTCTTCCACGGCCGTCTGGTGAGCATGGCCCGCGACGAGAAGATTCCGGCGGATACCGTCGCCGCCGTCTCCGCGGTGCACATCATCGCTCCGTCCGTCTTCTTCGCCCGCTGCGCCGCGCTCGACGAGGCTCGTAAGAACGATGCCGAGACCTTCGACAACCTGGCTACTGCCTATGCCCGCGCCGCGCACATCTCCAAGCCCGAGCTGGGTATGGAGTACGATCGCAGCCTGATGGGTGAGGCCGAGCTCGCGCTCGCCGATGCCTCCGAGGCTGCTCAGATCGCTGTCGATGGCGCCCTTGCTGCCGAGGATTACCCGGCCGCATTTGCCGCCCTTGCCGCCCTGCGTGCCCCCATCGACCGCTTCTTCGACGAGGTTATGGTCATGGACAAGGACGAGCAGCTCCGCGATAATCGCCTTAAGCTGCTCAACCGCTTCGAGGCCGTTTTCTCTGGCATCGCCAACATCGGTGAGCTTGCCCGCAAAAAGTAAGCCAGCCTGCGCATAAGCGCAAAAGGAGCCCCGCATGGATTGCCCGGTCACCGCTCGTCCCACCGTTATCGTTATCTCCGACTCGCTCGGTGATACCGCTTGTGAGGTGGTGCTTGCGGCGTCCGGGCAATTTGATGAAGGGGCTTTTCGTCTCTTGCGCTTGCCCAAAGTGAACTCGGTGGAGCAGGTCAAGTCGTTTGTGGGCCCGCGCGTCGATGCGGACCATCGTGATATCGCCGTGTTCCACACTATCGTCGATCCGGCGCTTCGCGCCCGCGTGCTCGATTACCTGGGTATGCTGCATATTCGCTCTGTCGACCTGATCGGTCCGACCCTTGCCGTGCTGTCGTCGCTCATCGGTGTGCCGCCCAAGGGCGTTGCGGGCGTTATTCACAAAACGGATGACCGCTATTTCCACCGCATTGAGGCTATGGAGTATTTCGTTGAGCACGATGACGGGCGCGGTTGCGACGACCTTTCGGGGGCCGATATCGTGCTGCTGGGCGTGTCGCGTACGTCCAAAACGCCGCTGTCGATGTATTTGGCCTATCAGGGTTACAAGGTCGCAAACGTTCCGCTGGCGCACGGCATGGAGCCGCCGAAGTCGATTTACGAGGTCGACCCGATGCGCCTGTTCGGCCTGATTTCGACCGTTGACGTTATTTCTGAGATTCGCGACAGCCGCTTGGGCGATGACTACGCCCGCGCCGTCGCCGGCTCCTATGCCGAGCCCGAGAGTGTGCGCAGCGAGCTTGAGGAAGCCCGTGCCCTCATGAAGCGCCTAGGCTGCTTTGTGGTGCGTACCGACGGTAAGGCGATTGAGGAGAGTGCATCCGAGATCATCGGTCATTTGGAGGAAATCCAAGAAGCTCGAGCCCGTCGTGCCGCTCGCCGCGCTCAACAAAAGTAGCTAATTTGGGACGGGGCTTTTTTAGCTACCCCGGCTGAGGCCGCGAGCTTTTTGGCCGATTGCCGACGGGGTAGCTAAAAAAGCCCCGTCCCAAATTAGCTATTTATGGTAAAGCGATTTAGCAAAGTTCTTTTAGTTAACCTGCAAGTCTCGTACACTGGTATCTTCATAAGGTAACCACCTTTATCTACCGTTTACCGTCAGTTTTACCACGTTTACCAAACCTCGCACCCTCTACGCAAGCACTTCCAATACCCGCCGTATAGTACCCTCACGGCTCGCATCCGGCGGGTCGATTCGTTACCACGGTCGTGCGCGACAGCGCATGGAAGGGGAGTATCGTGAGCGATTGCAAGAGGGTTTACCGTTTTGGAACCGACGCCCAGGGCACCTGTGTCACTGAGGGCGACAAGTCCATGAACTTCGTGCTTGGCGGCAAGGGTGCAAATCTTGCCGAGATGAGCCGCATCGGCCTGCCGGTTCCCGGTGGCTTTACCATTACCTGCCAAACCTGTGTCGAGTACTCCGGTGCCGGCAACGTGTGGCCCGAAGGCGCACTCGATGAGATCGTTGCCGCCGAGGCCGATCTCGAGGCCCGCTGCGGCAAGAAGCTTGGTGACGCATCCGACCCGCTGCTCGTGTCGGTTCGCTCGGGTGCTCCGTTCTCCATGCCCGGCATGATGGACACGGTCCTCAACTTGGGCCTTAACGACGACTCCGTTCTGGGCCTCATTACCCAGACGCAAAACCCGCGTTTTGCCTGGGATAGCTACCGCCGCTTTATCCAGATGTTCTCCAACGTCGTTATGGGTGTCGATGCCGACTTGTTTGAGAACGCCCTGACCCATGCTCGCTTGGTCGCCGGCGTTCGCGTCGATTCCGAGCTTTCGGCCGAGGACCTGCAGGAGCTCGTCGAGACCTTCAAGGGCATCTTCTCCGAGAACGTCGAGGCTGCCCTGTATCCCGAGCTCGAGGTTGTCGACGGCAAGCCCGTCTTCCCGCACGATCCGGAGCTCCAGCTGCGCCTTGCCATCCAGGCCGTCTTTGGCAGCTGGATGAACGAGCGCGCCTGCATCTACCGCAAACAGCATGGCATTTCCGACGAGCTCGGTACCGCCGTCAACGTCCAGGCCATGGCTTTTGGCAACAAAGGCGAGACCTCTGCGACCGGCGTCGCCTTTACGCGCAATCCGGCCGATGGCACCAAGGAGTTCTACGGTGACTTTTTGGTTAACGCCCAGGGTGAGGACGTCGTCGCCGGCATCCGCAACACTGAGCCCATCGCCGACCTCAAGACCACCCCGGGCCTCGAGTCTGCTGGTGAGGAGCTCGAGCGCGTTTTCCTGACGCTCGAGGATCATTACCGCGATATGTGCGATATCGAATTCACCATCGAGCAGGGTAAACTTTGGATGCTTCAGACCCGCGTGGGCAAGCGCACCGCTACCGCCGCGCTGCGCATCGCCATCGAGATGGTCGAGGAGGGCCTCATCACCCGCGAGGAGGCCGTGAGTCGCATCGATCCCGCGCAGCTCGACCAGCTTCTGCATCCGCAGTTCGACTCCTCCAAGAAGTACGAGGCCCTGGCCTGCGGCCTTAACGCCAGCCCCGGCGCCGCCGTAGGCGAGGTCGTGTTCTCGAGCGACGATGCCGTCGCGCGCGCCAACGAGGGCCACAAGGTCATTCTGGTTCGCTGGGAGACCAACCCCGATGATCTGAAGGGCATGGTCGCTGCCGAGGGCATCCTTACCAGCCACGGCGGCAAGACGAGCCATGCCGCCGTTATCGCCCGCGGTATGGGTACGCCCTGCGTCTGCGGCGTTGAGCGCTTCCATATTGACGCCGCCGAGAAGGTCGTGCGCATCGAGGGCAGCGACCGCGTACTTCACGAGGGCGACATCATCTCCATCGACGGCACCCAGGGTATCGTCGTCGACGGCGCCGTCGATCTGGTCTCCGCCGAGCTCACCGGCGATCTGGACACCATTCTGTCCTGGGCAGACGAGATCCGCCTGGACGAGACCGACGGTCACGCCAACCACGTGCGCGTCAACGCCGACAACCCCGAGGATGCCGCGCTCGCACTCGAGTTTGGCGCCGAGGCCATCGGCCTGTGCCGCACCGAGCACATGTTCCTGGGCGACCGCAAGAACATTATCCAGAGCTTTATCCTGTCCGACGACGAGGCCGTGAAGCAGCAGGCCCTGGCCGACCTGCTCAAGGTTCAGACCGAGGACTTTCTGGCGATGTTTAAGACCATGTCCGGTCGCGATGTGGTCGTTCGCCTGCTCGATCCGCCGCTGCATGAGTTCCTGGATAATCCTCGCGAGCTCGAGGTCGCCATCACCAAGAAGGAAGCCGCCGGCGCCAGCGAGGAAGAGCTTGCCACCCTGCGTGCCCGCCTGCGTCGAATCGACGGCATGGTTGAGTCCAACCCGATGCTCGGCTTGCGCGGTGTGCGCCTGTCCGTTGTCTTTGGCGATCTGCCGCTCATGCAGGTTCGCGCCGTCGCCACGGCTGCTGCCCGCCTTATCAAGGAGGGCGTCGACCCGCGCCCCGAGATCATGGTCCCGCTCGTTTCCATCACAGCCGAGCATGTCCAGACCCGCGAGGTCATCGAGCGCGTGATCGCCGAGGTATCCGCCGAGGAGGGCGTCGAGCTCAATATTCCCGTGGGCACGATGCTCGAGCTGCCGCGCGCCTGCATGGTCGCCGACGAGATCGCCCACCATGCCGACTTCTTCTGCTTTGGCACCAACGACCTCACCCAGACAACCTTCGGCTTCTCGCGCGACGACGCCGAGGCCAAGTTCATCCCGCTGTACATGCACAAGAAGATCCTGAAGGATAATCCCTTCGAGACCATCGACGCGGCGGTGCTCGAGCTGGTGCGTATGGCCGTCGAGAAGGGTCGCGCCGCCAACCCCGACATGCACTTTGGCGTGTGCGGCGAGCACGGCGGCGACCCCAAGTCCATCAAGGGCCTGTTCAACGTGGCCGATGTGGACTACGTGTCCTGCTCGCCCTATCGCGTACCCCTGGCGCGTCTGGCTGCCGCTCAGGCCAAGCTCGAGGCCAAGCGTTCCGCTTAACTGAGTCGCGTTCCATTTGCGCCTCTTACGCCCCCCCTTCGCGCCGCCGCGCTCCCTGTGGACGCGGCGGCGTTTTATATTGATTCTATTGGTTCATTACATTGGCAACTGACGGGAGGACTGCGATGAAAAACCTCACCAGGTATTTGCAACGAGCGCGTCGGGGAGCACAGATGACCCTGTGCTGGGTGGTCGTTGCGGTCACGGCGCTTTGCGGGATGCCGACGGCCGGTTTTGCCCTTCAGGATGAATCGCGCGACGAGCTCTATGGTGACGTGGTCAACCCGCTCACCATTACGGTCAACGATCGCGACTGCACGTTTGTTGATATCGATGACGGCAAACTCGAGGGCCGTACCTCGATGTACGACAACGTCTCGTTCTACACGGCCGCCGTCAAAAAGGTGCTGCCCAACTGGGCATCGCTTGCCTATAACATCCTTGGCTATGGTGGAGGCGACGACTCCGGGGACTTTTTGTACTGGGACCACGCCGGCAAGGGCTTTGAGAAGGACTTTGGTAAGGGTCACTACATCTATCTGTATGATGCGCTTTCGGGCGGCAACGGTGAGCATTCCGACGGCGCCGACAAATCGAAACAGAGTGGTCTGACATCGGCAAAAAGCCTCAAAGCTGTCTACGATCGCTTGACCGACGATATCGCCGGCTGTATCGGTCACAAGCTGAAGGGCTCCGATTTCCGTGAAAACGTGCCGCTCGACGGACTGTCGAAAGACACGACTGAGCAGGACGTCATCTATGCCACCATTGCTTGTGTCGACAAGCTCGGCGGCACCTATCAGTATGATTTCAATGGCTTTGGCATCGCGTTCTATAACTTTAGAGTTCAGCAGCTCAACAGCATGAACAAGCTTAACTGCGCGCCCGAGGACGCGCCGGGCTATTCCTTTGTCGATTCTAAAACTGAGCAGGAGCTCGTTACCTCGGCTCTTAACGTCGGCTATGAGGACGCCTCGCAGAGCATCACGCTCGCCCGCGGTACCGAGGAGACGGTCGGCACGAGCACTTCTGAATCCGCATCGTATTCCAAAGGCGGCTCGTGGGGCGCATCGGTGAGCCTCAAGGAGTCGCTGGGCGTGCCCGCAACAGCGAGCGAGGAGATCGAGACCTCGTTTTCGGCCGAAGCCACGATGTCCCAGTTGTGGGAGGCGAGCAAGACCGAGGAACAGTCGATCACCACAACGGACAATCAGTCGGTCACCGTCGATATGACGATCCCTGCGCACACGCAGGTCAATAGCAAGCAGACGAGTTCTACCACGACGCTGTCCGAGGACTATGACCAGCCGGTGGGCGTTACGTTCGACGTGATTATCTTTAACATGAACGGCGAGTGCTACGACGACAACGCCGCCGTGCAGGAGTTCCATACCGCCGGTTATGACCAGCGCTCGTTCTACACCACCTTTGGCGATCAGTCGACCGACGCCGTGCAGAACCTGTTCCTGCGCTCAATCGCCCATCGTGGCGACGACGGCTACGATACCACCGCCGGAAACGTTACGAGCTGGTCGTATCGCACCAACAACCACATGGTGCGCGCCATCGATTGGAATTCTGTCCTGGCCGATCGCGAGGTGCCATCGCGCAACGGCGGCGCCCCGCGCACGTGCAATGTGCTCAACGACATGGCCGCCACCTACCCCATGTCCATTACGGGTTCCAATCTGTCGTTTGAGTCGGTGACGGTCGATACCCAGTTGGGCACGCCGCAGCCCATTAAGCCCATTTCCAAGATTCTCGTATCGCTGCAGACCGATAAGACCCGAAGGCTTACGGTGGGAGACGAAGACCCCATCTCTTCCTATCGCGTGCGTGCAAGGGACGAGGACGATGTTGACTATTACGGCTTTGTGAAGTCGTCGGGCGACTGGCGCGTGGTCGATAAAAACGGCAAGAAATGCAAGTCCGACGTCATCGAGATCCAGACCGACCCTGTCACCCACGAGCAAGTCGTGGTGGGTAAAAAGGCCGGCACCGCCTACGTAAAGTACTTTATCCCCGAGGACACCTATGTGGACGTGAACGGGCATGTTTCGACCAATGACGAGATCGACGCCGCCGCCTACAAATATAAGGTAAGCGACGTGGCGCCCGAGTCGTTTAACGGCAGCATCAAGCTCGAGGGCTCGGCACAGACCGTCGTCGGAGTCGAGGAGAATCTCAACGGCATCGACGGCCTAACGGCTACGGTCTATGACACGACGGGCAAGGAAGTCGATAGGGTCTGCAGCTGGGAGGCCCAGGAGCTCGAGAGCAAGGGCATTTCGGTCGCGACGGACGGCACGATGACCATCTCGCAACCGGGCACCTTCCATGTTCGCGCCTTTATTGACGGCGTGTATTCCGATTGGGCCGAGGTCATCGCCGCACCCGCACCGGTCGACCCGATGACGACCGTGGTCGAGACACCGGTGAGCGTTACGTCCGTTTCTTCGGGGGATTCTTCGGCAACGACGGATAGCGCGGCTCCTGCCCAGGGAGAGCAGGCGGCTTCCGATGCGAACGCGGCCGAGCCTGCTCCGGCGAGCGACGATGCCACTGCAGTGACTGACGACACCGCGCCCGCTGCCGCAAAAGATGCCTCTCCGATTCCTACGGGCCTCGTTACCGTTTTGACCGATATCTGCCGCTACGGTATCGATCACGGCCTCATCGGCACATCAAACAAGGAAGAGATGACCAAGCAGGACTTCGACATCTTAGGCATCCTGTACCTGATGGCGGACAGCCAGGACCTGGTGCCCCAAGACGCCGAGGACGCGATGAACGAATGGGCTCATGACAACTATAATGACGAAGAGCTTGCCACCTGGAAGCAGCATGCGCTTTCGGTGCTGCTCGAATACGGTTATATCGCGCCCGGAACGACCGTGACGACGCCGACGACTGATGCTGCGGACGGCGCATAAGTGCAGAAAGAGTGCGTGTTTTTGTCTTTTTGCGCACGGGCAAAATAGTTCTTGCAGCCAAGGTCGTGGCGTGTATACTCGAATACGTTTGTTCAACTACGTGCCGGCCAAGGTGGTACGGCACCTCTAGAAGAGTAAGGAATTGCACATGGATTACATCCGCGCAATCGAGCGTCAGCAGATCCGCGAGGACATCCCGCAGGTCCGCGTTGCCGACAACGTCAAGGTTCACTACCGCATTAAGGAAGGCGACCGCGAGCGCATCCAGGTTTTCCAGGGTGACGTCATCCGCATGGCCGGCGCCGGTGCCCGTGAGACCTTCACCGTCCGCAAGATTTCCTTCGGTGTCGGTGTTGAGCGTACCTTCCCGCTTCACAGCCCCAAGATCGCCAAGCTCGAGGTCGTCCGTCATGGTCGCGTCCGTCGCGCCAAGCTGTACTACCTCCGCGACAAGGTGGGCAAGGCTGCTCGCATCCCCGAGAAGCGCTAAGAAGATCGCAGCGTCTGTCCACTCGTTTGGACACAAGGGTCACCTTCGGGTGGCCCTTCTTTTTATCTGATTTCCATGCAAGGAGGGCCTGGTATGGCCAATATGACGAGCTCGATTTCGGCATCGCAGATTGCCGGCGAGCTGGCGAGTGCCACGTTCGAGGAGATTCCCGCCCTCGTGGAGCACTATCGCGAGGATCCGCGCCAGCAGGTGATCAAGGCTTGCGAACGCGCACTTAAGCGCCATGCCAAGGAACTTTCCGAGCGCGAGCGCGTCAACGGCATGTACGAGCTTATGCATGAGCTCGGCGGCGATGGCGTGGTCGTTGGTGTTGACGAGGTGGGGCGCGGCTCTGTCGCCGGCCCGTTGACGGTCTGCGCTGTCTGCCTTCCCATGGAGCCGCGCGTTTGGGGCATTAACGATTCCAAAAAGCTCACGCCTGCCCGTCGTGAGCTGCTCTCGGTGCAGATTGCCGAGGTGGCTACGGCCATTGGTTTTTGCCATATCGCTCCTGTGGATATCGATGAGATGGGCATGGCCCGCGCCATCCGCGCTGCCGTCGCGGGCGCGGTGGCCGATACGGGGCTCGAGCCCGATTGCGTGCTTATGGACGGCAACCCCTTGGGCGCCGTTCCCAACGAGCGCGATGTGATCAAGGGAGATGCCAAAATCGCCTGCATCGCCGCTGCTTCCATTATGGCCAAGGTCACGCGTGACGAGATGATGGTCGAGTACGATGCCGAGTATCCCGAATATCATCTTGCTGAGTCAAAGGGCTATGCGAGCCCCGAGCACATTGAGGCTATTCGTAAACATGGCCTTTCTCCGTTGCATCGTGTGAGCTTCTGCGGAAATTTTTTGCAGACGGAGCGTCTTTTTTAAGGCAAATATGGAGACAGGGACTTCTGGAATTTTATAAACCAGCTGGTGGGGACCGCATACAACGCAATTGTTGCATGCGGTCCCTTTTTTGTTTGTTTTTGGTTGGACTTTGGTTTTCTTTCGGTACTTGCCCGCAAGAAAGGCGGCCCCATGATCGGGTCAATATCGTGCGCGGGAAAGGAGACCCCATGTGCGCCGCAAGTGCAAAGAGCAAGACGCAACAGCTCAAAGAGCTTTGGGAGAGCGGGGAGATTGATTGCGCGTCGATTACGCCTGGGTTCATTAAGGGCCTCAGTCCTCGAGAACTGGGCATGCTGGGCGAGCTTATTGCAATCGATTACTTTCGCGAGCGCGGTTATGCCCTCTTGGAACAGGGCTACCGGTGTCCCGAGGGCGAGGCCGATCTGGTACTGCTTGATGAACTTGATGATGTCGTGGTGATGGCTGAGATCAAGACAAGGCGCGTCGCCCTAGATTGCAACACGCGGGTCTTTCCCGAGGAGGCGGTGGACGCCCAGAAGCAGCGTCGCTACCGCCGTATCGCGAGTTGTTACCTTATGGATCACTATCCCCTTAAGGCGATTCGCTTCGACGCGGTGGGCGTTACTATCCGCGGCGGTCATATTGCGGAGATTGAGCATCAATACAACGCATTCGATTGGCAGGTATCGTGATGGCGTTTGACACCTTTGCCGTCCACGCTGCATGTATTCGTGGCGTCGAGGCGATTCCCGTCACGGTCGAGGTCTCGCTTGCCGGCGGTATTCCGGGTATCCAAATGCTTGGCATTCCAAGTATGGAGGTGATGGAGTCGCGTGGCCGCATACGCTGCGCAATGCGCTCGGCGGGATTTGAGATTCCACGGGCGGGCATTACCGTCAACTTGGCTCCGGGCGACATCCGTAAAACGGGCAGTGGTTTTGACCTGCCGATTGCCATCGCGGTACTGGCGGCCGATGGGCAGATTCCCCGCGACCATCTAGACCATTGCCTTATTGCCGGTGAGCTCGGGCTGGATGGTAGCGTGCTGCCCGTAAAAGGCGAGGTTGCGTTTCAGTTGTTGGCGCGTGATATGGGCCTGTCCTTTATTGCGGGAAGGTCGGATCAACATGTGCCGCTTGCCGGTGTGGACTGTGGCTTTATCGACCATCTGTCTCAGCTCGCCCGCGGTATGGGCGAGGCGGCTCGGCATTATCTGGATTCCGAGGGTGTCGAGGCGTCGTTTGAGCCAGAACTTGATTATGCCGATGTGCTGGGGCAGGAGGTTGCCAAGCGCGGCATTGCGCTCGCGGCGGCGGGGGAGCTCGGCCTGCTTATGATTGGCTCGCCGGGTTCGGGCAAGACCATGCTCGCACGCCGCATGACGGGTATCTTGCCCGAGCTTTCTCTCGAGGATCAGCAAGAGGCGCTGTGCATCCATTCGGTCTTGGGCGAGAACATCGATGGTTTGCTGGCGGGACACCGGCCGTTCCGTAGCCCCCACCACAGCATTTCGACTGCGGGCCTTATTGGCGGCGGACGGCCGGTGCACCCGGGCGAGATTAGCCTAGCGCACGGCGGCGTGCTCTTTTTAGACGAGCTTGCCGAGTTTCCCAACAGCGTGCTGCAGACACTCCGTCAGCCCATAGAGCGCGGCTACGTCAAGATCGTACGCGTCGATGGGGCTTTCACGTTTCCCTCGCGGTTCCAGCTGCTTGCCGCGAGCAATCCCTGTCCCTGCGGCTTTTTGGGCGATCGCGAGGTACCGTGCCGCTGCTCGGCTACGATGGTTGAGCGCTATCGGTCTAAGCTACGTGGTCCCTTGGCCGATCGTATTGACCTTATGATTGACGTGACCCGACCCGACCCGCAGGTAATTATCGAGGGCGCCGAGGGTATGTCGTCAGCTGAACTACGTGACTATGTTGTGCGGGGTCGGGCATTTCGTGCCTGGCGCGAGTCCCGTATGGACGATGCAGATGCCGAGGCCGAGGACGATGAGTCACGTTCCATCGACGGCGTCGTTTCGACCTTTGCGCTCGATGGGGCAGCGGAAAAGTGCGTGCTCGGCCTGTCGAGGCGCACACATCTTACCGGTCGCGGCATCGTGCGCTTGGTGCGTATCGCGCGCACGATCGCCGATGTCGCCGAAAGTGAGCGGGTAACCCAAGACCACGTGCTCGAGGCGGCGATGTACCAGGGGAGGAGGGACCAGTAATGCCCGAGGAGACTTTTGAGCTGCATCCCGGTGATGCGTTGTATCCAGATACCGTTTTGGAGCTCTCTGATGTACCCCAGACGCTTTATGTGCGTGGCGACCCCGCCGCACTGTCGACGCCCGCGCTCTCCATCATCGGCGCTCGCAAGGCCTCGCCGTACGGCCTTGCCGTGGCAGAGCTGGCCGCGAAAGTTGCGGTCGAGGCGGGGGTGACGGTGGTCTCGGGCGGTGCGGTCGGCTGCGACCAGGCCTCGGGTTGGGCCGCGGTCAACGCTGGTGGCAGGCACGTCGTGGTGTTGGGTACGGGCGCCGACGTGGTTTACCCGCGCTCGAGTGCAGGGCTCATCGCGCGCACGATCGATACGGGCGGCGCGGTCGTGTCCATCTCGCCTTGGGGTATGGGGCCACGCAAGTTTGCCTTTCCGCGGCGTAACCGGGTGATTGCCGCGCTTTCGCAGGCGCTGTTCGTGTCGGAGGCCGGCATGCCCTCGGGCACGTTCTCGACAGCGGAGGCCGCCATGGACCTGGGGCGCGAACTGCTCGCGGTACCGGGCTCCATTTTGTCACCAGAGTCGCGTGGGACCAACTACCTCATCGCCAACGGGGCCTGCTGCATTGTTGACGAGGAGTCTATTGAGATGGCCATCTCGCGAATATACGGCACCCTGCGTTATTCACGTCCCGATGCGCCCGGTATCGCCGATCTGGACCCCACGCAGCAGGCCGTGATGCACGCGCTCATTGCCTCGCCGCTCAAGGTCGATGACATTGCCGCGCTCGTCTCCCTCGATGCCGTCGGCGTGCTCAAACTCCTGGGCTCACTCGAGCTCGAGGGACTCATCGAGCGCATGATGGATGGAAGGTATGCGCCCTCAAAGTTTGCGCTTCACGCTCAGACGCCCTTCGGTCACAATGGAAAGCGTGTCAATTAGAAAGGTGTTTGCAGATGCTGTTTGATCAAGTGACGGTTATCGGTGGCGGTCTGGCGGGATCGGAATGCGCGATTCAGCTGGCAGATCGCGGGTTTGCCGTAAAGCTGTGCGAGATGCGGCCGCTGGTGACCTCTCCTGCCCACCATACCGATCACTTGGCGGAGCTCGTCTGCTCCAATTCGTTTAAGTCGACCCGACCCGATTCCGCCGCCGGCCTGTTGAAGGCCGAACTCGAGCGTATGGGTTCGGTGCTGCTCGACTGCGCTCATCGCGCTGCCGTTCCCGCTGGTGGCGCCTTGGCAGTCGACCGTGTTAAATTCTCCGAGCTCGTCGAGGCCGAGGTTGCCGCCCGTCCCAATATCGAGGTCGTTCACGGCGAGGTCACCCAGATTCCCGAGGGCCATGTGGTTATCGCCGCGGGTCCCTTGTGCTCGCCGGCGTTGAGCGGGGAGGTCATGAAGCTCGTCGGTGGTGATTCCCTGGCGTTCTTTGACGCCGCGGCCCCGATTGTCGATGCCTCGACGCTCGATATGGATGTGCTGTTCTCGCAGTCGCGCTACGAGGAGCAGGGGAGTGGCGACTATCTCAATGCCCCGCTCAACAAGGAGGAGTACGAGGCCTTTATCGAGGCGCTTACCACGGCCGATCGCGTGGTGCTCAAGGACTTTGAGGGCGGGGACCTCTTCCAGGCCTGCCAGCCTGCCGAGGAGGTTGCGCGCACGGGCAAGGATGCCATCCGCTTTGGCGCTATGAAGCCCGTCGGGCTCACCGACCCGCGCACCGGTCGCCGTCCCTGGGCGGCGATTCAGCTGCGCGCCGAGAACAAGGAGAAAACCGCCTATAACCTGGTTGGTTTTCAGACTAACCTGACCTTCGGCGAGCAGAAGCGCGTTTTTCATATGGTTCCCGGTCTGGAGAATGCCGAGTTTTTCCGCTATGGCGTCATGCATCGCAATACCTTTGTCGATGCTCCCCATGTGCTCGATGGGACCTTCGCCGTGCCCGGCACGGGCGTGCGCCTTGCCGGACAGATTACCGGTACGGAGGGTTACATGGAAGCGGTCGCCACGGGTCTCCTCGCTGCGCTCAATACCTATGCCGAGGCTATCGAGGTTGCTCCTGTCGAGCTGCCGCGCGTGGGCGCTCTCGGCGCGCTCGTGGGCTATGCGACCGATCCTGCTACGGTCGGATATCAGCCCATGCATGTTAATTTTGGCCTGGTGCCTCCCCTCGAGGACGGTAAACGCCGCAGCAAACGTGATCGCTATCAGGCCTATGCGGATCGCGCCCTTAAGGCCCTGGATTCCTATCTGGAATCGCGCTCCGACCTGTTTGGGGGCGACCGGCCATAGCCTTTGACCTGTACGGTGCCGTCGACTCGTTCATAGCCTATATTGCGCGCGTCGAGGGGCTTTCTTCTAACACTGTTATCGCTTACGGCTCTCGTCTGGAGCGTTTTGCCGCTTGGTGCGAGCGTGGGGATATCGATGCACGCACGGCGGACGTACGTACCGTTCGCATGTATCTGGCGGAGCTGTCGCGCGAGCAGGTGGCGCCCAGGACGATTGCGGCGCACCTGTCTGCCATTCGTTCGTTCTATCGATGGATGGCTGCCGAGGGTCTTATCGATGGAGACGCTGTCTCTGCGATTGCCTCGCCCAAGCTTCCACGCGATTTGCCCGGAGTGCTGACCACCCAGCAGGTTAAGGCACTGCTTGCAGCGCCAGACGTTTCAACGCCTGCGGGACTGCGCGATGCGGCGATGCTCGAATTGCTCTATGCATCTGGGGCTCGCATCTCTGAGCTTGCGGCACTCAATGTTGAGTCCATTGCTTGGTCCGAGCGAACGCTGCGGCTTTGGGGTAAGGGGAGCAAGGAGCGTATCGTGCCCCTGTATCGGCGTGCTCTCGATGTGACCCGCCGCTATATTGAGGAAGGAAGACCGTTGCTTCTTGCTCAGGCAAAGCGTGGCGACGGTACGAACGGTGTGCATCCGCTGTTTATCTCGGCACGCGGCAACCGTATGAGCGCCGCCATGCTTAGGCGACGGTTTCATATGTTGGCGACGCTTGCGGGTATCCCTTCCGATATCGCCCCGCATGCGATGCGCCATACTTTTGCGACCGATTTGCTCGAGGGCGGAGCGGACTTGCGCTCTGTCCAGGAGTTGCTGGGGCATGCAAGCTTGTCCACCACGCAGATTTATACGCATCTCACGCCCGATCGGCTCAAACGCGCCGTTACCCAAGCTCTTCCGCGCGGCGAATAAGGCAGGAGATGGGTTCTATCCAATCGATCGCGCGTCCGTGTGTGTGGTTTTGATTTCGGGTTGGCAGAAAGATGTAATCCTGCTATCATTCATCGGGTTGCTTCACGGCAACAGGTTTTTATCACGCACGCGCGGCTACTTCATACCGTGGTGCCCGGGCTTTGGTAGCACATGTCCGGGTTGGTTTTGGAGGATGACCCCGCGCGGAGGCAAACCACAGGAGGTTTAACATGGCTACCAAGATTAATATCCGCACCCTGCTCGAGGCCGGCTGCCACTTCGGTCACCAGACCCGTCGCTGGAACCCCAAGATGAAGCCGTTCATCTTCGGTGAGCGCAACGGCATCTACATCCTCGACCTCAAGCAGACCATTCTTGACGCCGACCAGGCTTACACCTTCGTCAAGAACGTTGCCAAGGGTGGCAACGTGCTGTTCGTCGGCACCAAGAAGCAGGCTCAGGAGGCCGTCAAGAACGCCGCTGAGCGCGCCAACATGCCTTACATCAACCAGCGTTGGCTCGGCGGCATGCTGACCAACTTCGTCACCATCCGCTCCCGCATCAACCGCATGGAGGAGCTCGAGGCCATGGTCGAGGACGGCCGCATGGCTGTTCTTCCCAAGAAGGAGCAGGCTGTTCTGGGTAAGGAGCTCGCTAAGCTCCAGACCAACCTCGGTGGCGCCCGCGACATGAAGGGTCTGCCCCAGGCTCTCTTCGTCATCGACACTAAGCGCGAGGAGAACGCCATCAAGGAGGCCCAGCGCCTGAACATCCCCGTCGTCGCTCTGATCGATACCAACTCCGATCCCGACGAGGTCGAGTACGGCATCCCCTGCAACGATGACGCCATCTCCGCTGTCACCCTTATGTGCGAGCTCATGGCCGACGCTTGCCTCGCTGGCTCCGGCAAGGAGCAGGTCTCCGAGGCCGAGATGGCCGCTGAGCCCAAGGCCGAGTAAATCAGTCCTAATTAAGTCTTTTTCATCTCTTTGAAAGGAACCACAATGGCCCAGATTACCGCCGCTATGGTCAAGCAGCTCCGCGAGATGACCGACTCCCCGATGATGGAGTGCAAGAAGGCTCTCGTCGAGGCTGACGGTGACATGGACGCCGCTGTTGACGTTCTGCGTAAGAACGGCCTCGCTAAGGCTGCCAAGAAGGCTGGCCGCGAGACCAACGAGGGCGCTGTCGCCGCGTTCGTCTCCGAGGATGGCAAGACCGGCGCTCTGCTCGAGCTCTCCTGCGAGACCGACTTCGTCGGCTCCAACGCCAAGTTTACCGGCTTTGCTTCCAAGGTCGCCGAGGTTGTCGCCACCACCGAGCCGGCCGATGTCGACGCTCTGCTCGAGAAGCCGATGGGCGAGGAGACCGTTTCCTCCGAGCTCACCGAGATGATTCACATCATGGGCGAGAACATGAAGATCTCCCGCTTCGCCGCCCGCAAGGTCGAGAACGGCGCTCTCGCTTCTTACATCCATATGGGTGGTAAGATCGGCGTCCTCGTCGAGTTTGCTTTCGAGAAGGCTGAGACCGCTCAGGCTGAGTCCTTCAAGACCTTTGCCCACGACGTTGCCCTTCAGGTTGCCGCTGTCGCTCCGATCTGCGCTACCCGCGATCAGGTTCCGGCCGAGACCGTCGAGCATGAGAAGCAGATCTACATGGCTCAGGCTGCCGAGTCCGGCAAGCCCGAGGCCATCCAGGAGAAGATGGCTGTTGGCCGCCTGGAGAAGTTCTACAAGCAGTCCGTGCTCACCGAGCAGGAGTTCATCAAGGACAGCTCCCTCACCATCAAGAAGTACGCCGAGCAGGTCTCCAAGGAGCTCGGCGATACCATTACCGTCGTTGCCTTCGACCGTCTGGTCCGTGGCGAGTAAATAAGCTCTTGTAGCTGGTAATGAGCAGGCTGTGGGTTTTACTCACAGCCTGCTTTTTCATGGCTCCAAGCAGAGCCTTTGCTATCATATTGAGAGTCTAATAAAAGGAGGATCGCTTTGTCCGACATCCGATATAAACGCGTGCTTCTGAAGCTTTCCGGCGAAGCACTGATGGGCGATGGCCACTATGGCATCGACCCCAAGATTACCGACCATCTTGCCAAGCAGGTCAAGGAGCTGCTCGCCGTTGGCCATGAGGTCGGCATCGTTGTCGGCGGCGGCAATATTTTCCGCGGCATGGCTGGAGCTGCCGGCGGTATGGAGCGTGCTCAGGCCGATTACATGGGCATGCTTGCAACCGTTATGAACGCGCTCGCCCTGCAGGACGCCTTCGAGCATAACGATGTTCCTTGCCGCGTTATGAGTGCCATCCAGATGAACGAGATTTGCGAGCCCTATATTCGTCGTCGCGCCATCAATCACCTCTCCAAGGGCAATGTCGTTATCTTCGCAGCCGGCTCGGGCAATCCGTACTTTACGACTGACACCGCCGCGGCCCTTCGCGCCTGCGAGATCGGTGCGGAGATTCTGATTAAGGCCACCAAGGTCGACGGTATCTACGACAAGGATCCCGTCAAGTGCGCCGATGCCGTCCGCTTTGACAAGATCACCTATCACGAGGTGCTCGTCCGCGGCCTGCAGGTTATGGATTCCACGGCTACGGCCCTGTGCCAGGATAACCGTATGCCCATTTTGGTCCTCAACATCGATGGCGAGGACAACGTCAAGCGCGCGCTTTCGGGTGAGCCCGTCGGCACGCTCGTCTATCAGGAGGATTAAGCATGGCAGAGAACATCACCGCCCACATGGACAAGTCGCTCGAGTCCCTCAAGCATAACTTCTCCAAGGTCCGTACCGGCCGAGCCAACGCTAACATTCTGTCCGACATCACCGTCGATTATTACGGTGTTCCCACGCCGGTCACGCAGGTTGCCGCCGTAAAGACCCCCGAGGCCCACATGCTGCTCATCGAGCCGTGGGATAAGGCGCTTATCAACGCCATCGTCAAGGCCATCGGCGCTTCCGATCTGGGTATTACCCCCAACTCCGATGGCACCGTTGTTCGTCTTCCGTTCCCGGCTCCCACCGAGGAGCGCCGTCGCGAGCTCGTCAAGGAGTGCCGCGAGTATGCCGAGCAGGCCAAGGTGTCTATCCGTAACATCCGTCGCGACTTTAACAACAAGCTCGAGCGCGATGAGGAGCTCACCGAGGACGACGTCCGCCGTGAGCAGGCCAAGGTGCAGAAGCATACCGACGAGTATGTCGCCAAGGTCGAGGAGCTTCTGAAGGAAAAAGAAGCCGAGGTCATGGAGATCTAAGGTGCAATACGACGAGAACAAACTGGTCGAGTACTTTGCCGACGCCCCTGCGGGCGTCGGTTTTTCCGACCTTGACCTCAATAACATTCCACATCATATCTCGTGCATCATGGACGGTAACGGTCGCTGGGCTACGGCGCGAGGTCTTGCCCGTACCGAGGGCCACAAGGCGGGTATCGTCTCCCTTCGTGAGATCATTACTGCCTGCGTGCGTCTGGGTGTCGACGTGCTTTCCGCCTATGCGTTTTCAACCGAAAACTGGAACCGCCCGCAGCATGAGGTCAACGTCTTGATGCATCTGTTTGCCAAGACGTTTATCGATGAGCTGCCGCTTCTGAAGCGCGAAAACGTGCGTGTTGTCTTTTTGGGCGATATTTCCGCGCTGCCCAAGAAGACCCGCGACGTTTTTGAATGCGGTCTTGCCGAGTGCGCCGATCACACCGGTATGACGCTGGCGCTTGCCGTCAACTACGGCGCGCGTGCCGAGATTACCCGTGCCGCCCGTCAGCTTGCGCTCGATGCCGCCGCCGGCAAGATCGACCCTGCTGCTATCGACGATGATATGGTTGCTTCGCACCTGTACACCGCCGGTCTTCCCGATCCCGAGCTGGTCATTCGCACCTCTGGTGAGCTTCGCCTTTCGAACTATCTGCTGTGGCAGGTGGCTTATTCCGAGTTCTATGTCACCGATACCTATTGGCCTGACTTTAATCGTTGGGGCCTTGTTGACGCCATTTTGGCCTATCAGGGCCGTGACCGTAGGTTTGGTGGACTGAGCAAGACCGAGGAGGCTTAATCGTGTCCGATCGTCCCAAGGCATCTGCTCCCAAGACGCCTGCGCGCAAAGCTGCCACTGCGGGAGCGCTTGCAGCGAAGAGCGACACCGGTTCGTGGCTTGCGGGCTTTATTACCCGTGCCGCCGCCGGTATCGTCTACGCCGTCTTCTTTATCCTGTGCCTGGTTTTGGGTATCGTGCCCACCGCCATTTTTGTCTCTGTCATGAGCGGGCTTTGCTGCTTTGAGTTTTTCCGTATGACGAGGCTCGATGGCAAGGTCGCCAACGAGCATCTGGGCATTATTGCCGCCGTGCTCTTTCCGTTATCGGCGCTTGGCGATTCGCTTTTGCTGAACGCCCTGCTTTTTGCACTGATGCTCGCGGTGGGCATTTGGTATGTTTGGTCGCCGCGTACCCGCATCTCTGATGTGGCCGTGACGCTCATGGGTCCCATCTACACAGGCTTTATGCTGTCGGCTATTGTGCTGCTGCGCGATGCCGTGCCCGGTTTTGCCGGCGCCCTGCTTTCAGTGGGTGTTTGCGCGTCCCTTTGGGTCTCCGATTCGTTTGCCTACATCGTGGGCAGCCGTATCGGCAAACACAAGATGGTTCCCAAGATCTCTCCCAATAAGAGCTGGGAGGGGTTTGTCGGCGGCATTCTGGGCTCGGTTCTCATCTGGCTCATTTTGTGGGTGACGCATTTCTATAAGCTGAGCTTGCCCTATGCGCTGCTTTGCGGCGTGGTTGTGTCCATCTTGGGCGTTATCGGCGACCTTATCGAGTCGCGCATCAAGCGTGGCGTGGGCGTCAAGGATTCCGGCAACCTTATCCCGGGCCACGGCGGCATGCTCGATCGTAGCGATTCGCTTATCTTCGGCTGCATCACCGCGCAGCTGATGCTGATGATCGGAGGCGTGCTGTAATGTCCTTCCAGACGACCTATGGCTCCGATGGACGTCTCCGTGTTGCCATCCTGGGCTGTACGGGCTCTATCGGCACTCAGGCGCTCGATGTTTGCCGTCAGCATGCCGATCGTCTGCAGGTGACGGCGCTTTCCGTTAATTCCAGCACCTCCGAGCTCGTTGCCGCTGCCCGCGAGTTCTCGGTTCCGGCGGTTGCCGTGGCCGATGTCGCTCATGGCGATGACGCCGTGCTGCAGGAGTTGCCCGAGGGAACGGAGCTCGGCGTAGGTGCGCAAGCGGTTTGCGAGCTCGCGCGTCGCGACGATGTTGACTGCGTGCTTGTCGCTATTGTGGGCGCCGCCGGTCTCGAGGCGAGCCACGCGGCCTTGACCTCGAATAAGCGCCTTGCCCTTGCCAATAAGGAGTCGCTCGTTGTTGGCGGTGACCTGCTGATGCCGTTGGCTCAGCCCGGTCAGCTTATCCCGGTCGATTCCGAGCACTCTGCAATTTACCAATGCTATCTGGGTGAGAATCCGCGCGAGGCCCATTGTATTTGGCTTACCTGTTCGGGCGGTCCGTTCTTTGGCCGTTCGCGCGAGGAACTCGACCGTGTGTCGCGCGCCGATGCCCTGGCGCACCCTACGTGGGCTATGGGTGCCAAGATCACGATTGACTCCGCTACCCTCATGAACAAGGGCCTGGAGCGTATCGAGGCGATGCACTTGTTCGGTTGCGACCTCGACTTTATCAACGTGGTCGTGCAGCGCCAGTCAAAGATCCATTCGATGGTCGAGTTTGCCGACGGCTCCGTGATGGCGCATCTCGGGGCATCTGACATGCGCATTCCCATCCAGTTTGCCTTCTCGTATCCCGAGCGCTGGGATACTTCGGCTCCGCGCATCGATTTCCGCGAGTTGGGTCAGCTTACCTTTGCTGCGGCCGACATGGATACGTTCCGCTGCCTGGCGCTGGCCGAGCGTGCGGGCAAGACGGGCGGCACCATGCCGTGCGTGCTCAATGCCGCCAACGAGGTCGCCGTCGATGCCTTCCTGCATGATGGCTGCAGTTTTACCGATATCGATCGCATTGTGGAATCCTGTATGGATGCGCATGATGCGCAGACGGTCGATTCGTTTGAACAGCTTCGCGGTATCGATGCGTGGGTGCGTGAAAAGGCCGCGCAAGTGCTCGCCGCAACCCGTTTTTAACCCATAAGGATTGCTTTTTCGTTTTATGGAAACTGTTCTGAGCGTTCTCTCATCGGTCTTTTGGGGCCTGCTGATGCTTTCCGTCCTCGTGTTTTTGCACGAGGGCGGCCACTTTTTGGCGGCGCGTGCCTGCGGCGTCCGGGTGACTGAGTTCTTTTTGGGCCTGCCGTGTCGCTTTGATATTCACCATACGTCGCGTCGCATCGGCACCAAGTTTGGCGTGACCCCGCTGTTGCTGGGTGGGTATGCTGCCATCTGTGGCATGGATCCGACCGATGTCTCGTATGCCGATCGCGTGCTTGCCGCCATCTATCGCCACGGCCGTGTGACGGTGGCCGATCTTGCCGTCGAGCTTGAGCTGTCCGAGGAGGATGTGCTCGAGGGCTGTGCTTTGCTGCTGGGTTGGGGCTCCATAGCTCCTTGGTATGAAGAAGGGGAAAAGCCTTCGCCTGGTTACTATCCCACCAAGTACCAGACCCTGCCGCGTGATGCGGCGGGTTATACCACCTTTGACGGCCGTCGGTTCGATCGCGAGCACGCGACTGCCGAGGGCGATGTATGGGAACTGCCGTGCGGCGAGGCCGAATTCCTTGCACGCGAGCGCTCGCACACCTATTTGGGTCAGGGCTTTGTCAAGCGTGCCTTTATGCTGCTTGCGGGCATTATCGTCAATATCCTGACGGGCTTTTTGCTCCTTATGAGCATCTATTCCATCGCGGGTGTCACGGTGCCGGTGGACACCAATGTGATCGGCCAGGTTGACGAAGGCTCGATTGCCTCCGCGGCGGGAATCGAGGATGGCGACGCGATTCTTTCGGTCGACGGAGTATCGTGCTCTACCTGGATGGACGTTTACGATGCCATTGGCAAGGCTTCCGGTAAGGACGATATCGCCATTGAGTACGAGCGTGACGGCAAGAAGCATTCGACCACGGTTGCGCTCAAAGAGGACGAACGCCTAGGTGTGTATGTCTCTACGCAGGTGGTCCGTTTAGACCCTATCACGTCGGCTCGCCTGTCGTTCTCCTATGTCGTGCAGACAGCGCAGGGCGTGATGCGCCTGCTCCAGCCTCAGCATACGATGGAGATTCTCGATCAGTCCTCTTCGATCGTGGGTATTAGCGTTATGTCCTCGCAAGCTGCTGCTGCCGGCCCTGCCACGTTCCTTTCGTTTGCCGCTCTCATTTCGTTCTCGCTTGGCTTTATGAACCTGCTGCCCATCCCGCCACTCGATGGCGGCAAGTTGGTCATCGAGATCATTCAAAAGATTGCGGGCCGCGAGCTTCCGCTCAAGGTCCAGACGATCGTGAGCTATGTGGGCATCGCGCTCTTTGCGCTGCTGTTTATCTATATGCTTCGTTCCGACATCCTTCGATTTATTCTGTAGGGGAGTGTTTGGATTGTCTTTATCCCATCCTTTGCCTCGCGAGTTGACGCGCCCCGTGCATGTGGGCGGCGTGCAGATCGGTGGAGGCGCGCCGGTGGTGGTCCAATCCATGACCTGCACCGATACCGCTGATACCCAGGCAACGCTTGCTCAAGTGTGCGCGTTGGCGCAGGCTGGCTGCGATATCGTGCGCGTGAGCGTGCCCACCGAGGCCGCGCTTGAGGGTTTCCGCACCATCTGTGCCGAGTCTCCGGTGCCGATCGTTGCCGATATCCACTTTAACCATAAGCTCGCCATTGGTGCCGTTGAGGCCGGTGCTGCCAAGCTGCGTATCAATCCCGGCAATATCGGCGATTGGGCCAAGGTTGACGCGGTGATCGATGCTGCGGGTGCCGCGGGCTGTGCGATTCGTATCGGCGTCAATGCTGGTTCGCTTGAGCAGGATATCGCTGAGCGCGACGACCTCACGCAGCCCGAAAAGCTCGTGATGTCGAGCGAACGTTTCGTCAAGCATTTTGAAGACCGCGGCTTTACGAACATTGTGCTTTCGGCCAAGGCCCATAGCGTGCAAACGACGCTCGACACCTATCGTGCCCTGTCGCGTGAGATTCCCCACGTTCCGCTCCACCTGGGCGTAACCGAGGCGGGTACCAAGCTACAGGGCACCATCAAGAGCTCGGTGGGCCTTGGCATCCTGCTGTCCGAGGGAATCGGTGACACCATGCGCGTTTCGCTCACGGCCGATCCGGTTGAGGAGCCGCCGGTCGCCTGGGGAATTTTGCAGTCGCTGGGCCTGCGTCGCCGCGGCCCCGAGATTGTCTCGTGCCCCACGTGCGCCCGCTGTCAGGTTAACCTGATCGCAATCGCCGAGGAAGTAACCGAGCGGCTTAAGAACTATGCCGCGCCGCTTTCGATTGCCGTCATGGGATGTGCCGTCAATGGCCCCGGTGAGGCTTCTGATGCCGACCTGGGCGTTGCTTGCGGACGTGGTCAGGGCCTGCTCTTTTCGCACGGCCAGATCATTGGTAAAGTAGCGGAGGACCAAATTGTCGACGCGCTTATGGCCGAGGTCGACAAGCTTATTGAGGAGAAATAAATGACCCGAGCAATGTATATGTCTAAGCTGTATGCTCCGACGCTCAAAGAGGATCCGGCCGACGCTGAGCTTGCGAGCCATCGCCTGCTGCTCCGTGCCGGTATGATCCGCAAGGAGGCCGCCGGTCTCTATTCCTATCTGCCGCTCGCGTGGCGCTCGATTCGCAAGATTGAGAACATCGTGCGTGACGAGATGGACGCCGCCGGCGCCCAGGAGCTCATGATGCCCATCATGGTCGATGCCGAGCTGTGGCGTGAGTCCGGCCGTATCGATGCCTATGGCAAGGAGCTCGTGCGCTTTGATGACCGCCACGGCCGCGAGTTCGTGCTCGGCCCCACGCACGAGGAGACCGTGACTGCCCTGGTGCGCAACGAGCTGCGTTCATACAAGCAACTGCCGGTGAATCTCTATCACATCCAGGACAAGTTCCGCGACGAGTTCCGTCCCCGCTTTGGCCTGATGCGTGGCCGCGAGTTCATCATGAAAGACGCCTACAGCTTCTCTGCTACGCAGGAGAGCCTGCAGGAGGAGTACGACAAGATGAAGCAGGCGTACGCCAATATCTGCGAGCGCTGCTACATTAAGGCCCTGCCCGTCGTCGCCGATTCCGGCGAGATTGGTGGCGATACCTCCGTCGAGTTCATGGCGCTGGCAGAGGCCGGCGAGGCTTCGCTGGTCTACTGCGACGATTGTGGCTTTGCTGCCGATGACGAGGCGGCAAGCACCAAGGTCGTTGTGACCGAGGGCCCCGGCGACGGCACACTCACCAAGGTCGAGACTCCGGGTATGGGCACCATCGAGGCCGTCGCCAAGTTCTTCGGCTTCCCCGAGAACGGTACGCGCAAGTCGCTGGCTCTCATCGACGCCGAGGGCAAGCCGGTTGTGGCCATCGTTCCGGGCGATCATGAGCTCAACGACTGCAAGGCCGAGCATGTCTTTGGCAAGGGCTATCGCATGATGACCGACGAGGAGCTCCAGACCTACGGTCTGCATAAGGGCTTTATCGGACCGGTTAACCTGCCCGAGGGCATTCGTCTGGTCTGCGACGAGAGCCTGCGCGAGTCCAAGCAGTGGGCCTGCGGTGCCAACGAAGTCGACTATCACTTTACCGGTGCCTGCCCCGAGCGCGACTTTACCGTCGACGAGTGGGCCGACCTGGTTACCGTCGTTGCCGGCGACCCTTGCCCGCACTGCGGCAAGCCGCTCTCCGCTGCTCGCGGCATCGAGGTTTCCCAGGTCTTCCAGCTGGGCACCAAGTACTCCGAGGCCATGGGTGCCACCTTTATGGACGAGGACGGCAAGGAGAAGCCGCTTATCATGGGTTGCTACGGCGTGGGTGTGTCCCGCTCCCTCGCTGCCGTCGTGGAGCAGCACAACGACGAGCACGGTATCGTTTGGCCGGTCTCCGTTGCCCCGTACGAGGTTGCGGTGATTCCGCTCGACCCCAAGAAGGAGGAGTGCGCTTCTGTTTGCGATCAAATCGTCGAGGGTCTGTGCGCCGAGGGTATCGAGGTTGTCGTAGACGACCGTGACGAGCGTCCCGGCTTTAAGTTTGCCGACAACGACCTTATGGGCTTCCCTTATCAGGTGGTGCTCGGCAAGCGCGGCCTTAAGAACGGCACCGTCGAGCTCAAGGATCGTGCCACGGGCGAGCGCGAGGATGTGGCAATCGATGAGGTTGTCGCCAAGGTCGCTGAGCTTGTGAAAGCAGCACGCCGTTAATCGAGCCCGCTGCGTTTAGTGCACTTGTTAAGCGGCCCTGCGTCTCTCGAGGTAGAGATGCAGGGCCGCTTTTGCGTCTAAGGGACATTTGTTGCTAAAAGGAAAACCCCGCAGCCCATGTGAACTGCCTCCCATTTCTTGGACATGAGAAATGGGAGGCTTTTTATGCGTGTCGACTTGAGGGTGAAGCACGACATCGAGGCCAGGAAGGCGGCGATCGGGCTCTTCGA
>NZ_JBQKHC010000012.1:0-60282 GCF_052118485.1 Collinsella sp. LCP21S3_C7
CACGAGGAGGCGCCAGGTTAAACTGAAGGGACTGACCCCGGAGGAGTTCCGGAGACAGTCCCTTGCGGCGTAGTTCTTATTTAAGCCGTCCAAGTTTTGGGGTGCAGTTCAAATTTGGGACGGGGCTTTTTTAGCTACCCTTTGGCTGACGGCGAACGAGTCGGGGTCGGAATACATCTCAACCGATGTATGGGGGTAGCTAAAAGAGCCCCGTCCCAAATTAGCTACCCCTGAGCCGCGGTGGAATCGGGAGGGATCCCACCGCACATTATCTGAGGGTTAGAGGTTGTAGGTGACCACCTGGGGCTCGGCGAGCTCGACTAAGACAGCTGGGGCCGTCTGCTCCACGCGGACGAACTTGACGGTCACCGTCTTAAAGCCCGCCTTATGCAGAACATCCGAATAGACGCGCGCCTGCAGGGCGTGCTTCTCGAGCAGCTGGTCGGGTGTCTCATCCGGCGTGCCACCCGTCTTGTAATCGATGACCAGTGCGCGTGACGGATCGGCCGGGTCGGTCGCCAGCGCATCGATGGCGCCCTCGGCATATGCACCGAAGCGGGCAATGTCCTTGTCCTCGCAGCCCAGCGAGAAGAACGGCACTTCGGCACGGACGCACGGCCAGGCAAGAAGCTCGGCACGGACCGACGACCTGAGCCAGCGATTCAGGGCAACGTCAAAACGCTCGCACTGCTCCGGCGTCAGGCACCACAGGCGCGTCAGCGCATCGGCACGCTCAGCGGGCAGCGCATCGGCACCCATCTCGATGAGCCACTGGCAGGCGGCATGGAACGCCGAGCCCAGCGCCATGGGGTTGCCGGCGGGCTCGACAGCAGCCACGTCTGCATCGGCCATCTCCGAGCCATCCGACTCGGCATCGTCGCCTGCCTCGTCCATGGGAACACGCGCCTCGGCGGCACGGTCTTCCGTCTCGGCATGGAGCGCCGCGGCGATCGACGAATAGCTGTACGAATCACGCGCCGGAAACGGACACGTGCCCATGCGCACGCCCGCCGCCTGGGGATATACGAGTTCAAACGAATCGGGCTTGGGGTCGGCAGGACCGGGCACGGTTGAGTGCGCAGCATTATCGGCGACATCGGTATCGCCACGAACGAGCCTGCCCTCGGCATCCAGCGAGGCGTTGGCCTCAAACGCCTGCTCGCCAAAGGTAAAGTCCGAAAGCGAAATGAGCTCGTAGTCGCCCGGCTGGGAGTTGTCGAATACCAGGCGGTCGGCATCGAGCTGCGGCATGTCCAGAGCGTCGGTCGGCAGAATGCGGCGCAGCACGTCGTAGGTCAGATCGGTCTCGACATCGAAGGTCGGCGCCGTCACCTTGCCACGGCTCACGCCGGCATCCATCGCCAAGATCACCAGCTCGCGCGCACGGGTCATGGCAACATAGAGCAAACGGGCCCGCTCCTCGAGCGAAAGTTGCAGGTCGTCGTTGCGCAGGCGGGCAAATGCCTCGGCGGGAGAACCCGTCGCACAGACGTCCTCCATGAGCTCCGGCGGTAGCCACAGCGACGTGCCCTTGCCCTTAAACGCATGCTCAAACTGCTTTTTGACGTCATCGCCCTTTACGAACGTGCCGTCCGCGAGTTTAACGCCGTCGAAGCGTGCCGGCAGCGCCACGACCTGCGCTCCGCCCTCGACACGACCCATCTGTGCCGCACCCGAGGACTTACGCACGCCAAAGCACTCGGCGACCGCCACGACCGGATATTCCAGACCCTTGGAGGCATGAACCGTCATGATGCGCACCGCGCCGTCGCCCTCCTCGTTGAGGGCGCCCGGGGCCTCCTTGCCCGCCAGGAAGCGATCGAAGGCAAGCGCAATGGAGCGCGGCGAGTTACCGAACTCGGCCTCCGCCTCGGCCACGGCATCGAGCGCCTTGAGCACGTTGGCGGCGATGGCCTTGCCCTCGGGGCCGCGCTGCGCCAGGCGCACGAACCAGCCGGAGGCATTGACCGCGTCGCGCGCGATGGCGGCGAACGAATCACGCCCCACGCGACGCAGTGCGTAGCGCAGCACCTCGCGGGCACGCGTCACGAGCGGCAAGCCCTGCAAGCCCGGCACATCGGAATCGCTCATGATGCCCGCATCGATGTTGCGGCGCGACGTCTCGCCCGTCTGATCGTCGAGTTTGGTCGCCAGCGCCAAAAACTCCTGGGCGCCGAGTGCAAACATCGGCGAGGCCAGCAGTGGCATAAGGCCCTGCGCCGTATCGGCCGGATTGGCGAGGGCACAAACCAGAGCGCGCACCGTCTGCACCTCGGCAGCTTGGGCAAAGACCGAGCCGCCCGCGATGACGCAGTCGAGCCCCTGGTCACGGAAGGCCTGTGCGTAGACGTCTGCGTTGGTCATGCGGCCCAGCAGCAGCACCATGCCGCCCTGGGGCTGGCCGGCATCGGCAAGCGCGCGGAATCGCTCCGCGATCGCGCGGGCCTTGGCCTGTGTGCGCTCCTGTGTACTGCCGCCGGCAACAAAGAGGGCCTGGCGGCGCGAGGCATCCGCCACCAGCGTGTCCTTGCGGCCGTCGCTCGCCTCAAGATCCAAAAAGCCCTGCATCAGGCCGCCGTCATCGCCGTCGAAGACGCGGGCCACATAGCGCAGCACCTCGTCGTGGCTGCGGAAGTTGCGCACGAGCTTGACGAGCTCGCCGGCGGGGGCATCGGACGTGGCAACCGTCTCCGACGCCGCCGTCGATTCCACCTTGCGCTCCTGGCGACGGAACACCTCGACCTCGGCGCCGCGGAAGCGATAGATCGACTGCTGCGCATCGCCCACGGTGCACAGCGCGCGCTCCCCCGCACCCGTCAGGTAACGGATCAGGTCGACCTGCATCTGGTCGGTATCCTGGAACTCGTCGATCATGACCATCTTAAAGCGGCCCTCGTACGCAGCACGAATGGCAGGGTAATCGCGCAGGGCCTCGTAGGCCATGCGCAGCAGGTCGTTATTATCGAGGGCGGACTGGGCAGCCTTCAGTGCGCGATACTCGGCCTCTACAGAGCGGGCCAAGCCCACCAGTGCATCGAGCGCGGGGCCACCGCAGGCAAGCACGATATTGATAAATGCATCGGCGGCCTCGGCCTTGAGCAGCTCGACCTGCTCCTTGGGGAACGCCTTGCTCGCGCGCGGCATGGTGCACGACATCATGAGTCGCGCCGCATCGGCCATGGTCTTGCCGCTCGCCTCGAACGCGTCGATGGCATCGAGCGCCGTCTGCGCCTTCTCGGTCGCGGCCTTGCTTGCGCCCAGCGCCGATCGATAGGCATCGGCGAGCGCCGAGGTATCGGCCTGGCCGCGCGCCACGCGCACGTCGTCCATGCCGCCCGGCAGCTGGCTCGAGAGCTCCAGCAGGTCGCGTACCAGGCCCTTGATGGTCGTGCCGGCGCCAAAGGGGCCGCCCTCGCCCGCCATGGGATACCAGGCGTAGAGGGCCTTGAGCGATGCCGCGAGCTCGGGGGCGGCATCGGGTGCCGTCGCGCGGGCCAGCACATGCTCAACAGCCTGGTCCATGAGCTCGTCGGTATCGGTGAGCACCGTGAACTCGGGGTCGATGCCCAACTCCAGCGCGTGTGCGCGCAGGATACGCGAGCACATGCCGTGAATGGTCGAGATCCACGCGTCGTCGACGGTCAGCGCTTCCTCGTCCATGCCCTCGTCGATAAGCGCACGGCGCACGCGATCGCGAATCTCGGCCGCGGCATCCTTGGTAAAGGTAATGGCGAGCACCTGGTCCAGATGCTCGACGAACGGACCGGAATCGGGCGAGAGCGCGTAGACGATGCGGCGCGTGAGGGTAAAGGTCTTGCCCGAACCGGCGCCCGCCGAGACAAACAGCGGACGGTCGAGCGTCTTGACGATCTGCAGCTGTTGCGGCATCAAGGTCGAAAGATCCATGGTCTACACGTCCCTCCTTACAAACGTTCCTTCGTGGTTATACGAGCAGCGGGCATGCGCGGCCTGCGTCGACGCCGGGTCGACAGCAGTGACGTTGCCCGCCTCGAGTTCGCGCAAGCGCTCGGCGATGCCGGCCTCCACGCGATCGAGCAGGGCGTCGAAGTCCATGCTGCCACCCTCGCCGGGGAAACCTTTCTTAAGGCCCGGGATGCGACCGTCGCCACGCTCTTCCTCGAGCAGCTCGGCGCTCGCGGCACCGCGCAACGCCGGCTTGCCGCCCTTGGTCGAAAAATAGAGCGCCGCACGGGTATCCAAATCCAGCGCCCGGCGCATGGCCTGGGCGTAGATGAGCGTTTGGGTATGTGGCGGCAACCAGCGCGGATCGTCGATGGGCGCCGTGCCCGATTCCTCGTCGCGCACCGTAGGGTCGGCGAGCTTAAACTCCTCAACGCCCGTGCGATGCTTGTAGTCAATCACCACAGCGCGATTCTCGGCATCCACATCCACACGGTCGATGCGCCCGCCGAGCGGCCAGCCGGCATACTCGACCTGGAGCTCGTTGAACGCAAACTCCAGGTAGCGCGGAGCGAAGGGGGCAAGCGCCTCGGACTCGTAAGCAAGCACGCCCTCCAGCTGCGGCAGGATCTCGGCCACCTGACGCTCCTCCACCGCAGAGAGCGGTACCAGCGGGCCCTCGTTGCCACGCTTGCCGGCGTGCTCGGCCAAGGTCTCGGCAAAGACCTCGTGCAGCAGCTCCTGCGCACGCGGCAGGTTTTCGGGCGTCACACGCTCCATGCCCTCTTGGGGCAAACGGGCATGCAGATGTTCCAGCACGTCGTGGACAAAGTTGCCCTTCTCCATGTTGCCAAAACCCGCGTCGATAGACTGGGGCTTAACGCGATACGAGACGAACCAGCACAGCGGGCAGGTGGAATAGGCCTCGATCTGCGAGGCAGACGTCAGACGCGGTACAAGCGGCGCGTCCTCGCCCTCGCCGTCCCGACGGCGCAAGACCAGATATGGCACGGCCGCCTCGCTCAAATGCTGAGGAGCCTCGCATGCCACGCGCTCGCGCTTGAGGCCCTTGCCGGCTGCAGGGTCAAAATCACCTACGATATCGCCCTCGCCCACGCATGTCACCTGAGCGGCACCGGTGGCCTCGGCATGCGCCCGCAACTCGGTCCACACGGCAGCCGGATAGCACTCGCGCGCCTGGCGATCGTGCGTCACGCGCGCAAGCGCAACCGGGCCACGTGCCGCCCGCATCGCGTGGCCAAAGCGCACGCGCAACAAGGCCGCAGGCTCAAGCGTCACGCCCTCGCGACCAAGGCTCGCAGCCAACGTGGCCAGCGGTCCTTCCTCGTGTGAGAGCGGATAGCTGTCCAGATCGACATCGGCAAACAGCACGGCATCGTAGCTGCCGGGGCGCAGAGCCGCCACATCGGCAAGCGAGGCAAAGCGAACCTGGGCACGTGGCGCACCGTCAACCTCGTAGGTCTCGTAATCGTAGGCGGTGCTACGCTTGTCCACCTTGGTGCGAATGCCATCGAGCACGGGCACGGTCGCGGCCTGCGACACATCGAGCGCGCGGGCGTCATTCATAAGGATGTCGATGGCGTGGCGCAGCAGGGCCGCCTCCGCTTGGCGACGAGCTTGGCCATCCAGGCTGCCCAGCGAGCGATCGGGCAACGCCTCGGCAACGGCAAGCATGGCCTTGAGCGCCGTCACGGGCTTGTCGCGCCACAGTGCCTGGAACACGTCCGAGACCACACACGGTACGTTCTTAAACCAGTTTTCGTCGCTCGCCGCCTTGCGTGCGCCCCTCACCTGGCCTTGCACGCTCTGCAGCAGGCTCTTAACGCCCGCGGTAGTCTTGCTACGCGAGAGACGCATATTCTTATCGAAGATACGGGCATTGGCTGCATCAGCGCCCGAAAGCGGGCTGTAGATCCAGTCGGCAAGCTCAGGCGCGGGCCACCACTCGGTCTTTGACGCCACACCCTCATCGGCCGCCTTCATGCGCTCGATCAAGCTGGCAAGCGCCGCAAACTGCCTGCCCGCAATGGATTGGGAAAACGCCGTGAATTCAGTTGTCTCGGCAGCGATATGACGAGCCGCCAGACGAGAGGCGAGCTCACCGAACAGCTGGGGTGCCCGGGCAGAAACAACGAGCACGCGTACGGGGTCGGCGGAGAGGCCGGCGGTATCGTCGGCCCCGAAACCCTGGCGCGCTTTTACCAGATCATCAATTGCGTCCGCATAAGCATGAGCGCGGGCGTGGGGGCCCGCGACCTCAATAAAGGCAGGCTGAGCGGTAGCTCCACAAGCGGCATCAGACGCGACGGCGTCCTCCCTCAGCGGCGCGACCTCAAACAGCACACCGCTGGCATCAAATGCCGCGGCAAGTTCCTCGCGCATCGCCGCCTGCTCGCGAGCAAGCAGCACGACGACCTCTCCCCCACTGTTCGCCACAGCAGACAGCAGCTCGAGCAGACCGTGCGTAAACGACGTGACGCCGCGTACACAGACGGCACGGGCGCACGCCGGCAGATTATCGGCCAGAGCGCTGGCCATAATGTCAGCCGCCTCGCAGGGCTCGACCATATCTCGACGGTCCAAACCGCCCGCGTAGGCACGCAAAAGCTCGAACACACGAGCCTCGGCATCGCTTTTTGGCTCAGGCCGGCAATTGTTGCCACGGCATCGCTCGGCAGCTGTCCCCGCCACACCTGGCAGCACATCGCGGGCCATACGCGCAAGCATGCGCACCGTGCCCTGGCTGCGCGAAAGCGGCTGCAGGTCGACATCATCGAGACGCGTGACCATGTCCGAAAACAGCATCTGGCGCTGCAGGTTGTCGACGAAACCGCGCCCGTCGCCCAAAAGCTCCCAAAGCGAGCGAAGCCACGACGCGGGCGTCTTGTAATCGATGCCCAGCGAAACGCCGGCTTCCGCCGCATCATGACGGCACAGGTCGAGCTCGGCAAACGTTGGCGCCAGCAGCACGGCACGCCCGTGGCGGGCAATAAGGTCGGCAAGCAGCGCCGACTCGGCATCGCTCAAATCCGTGCCGGCATTAGTGGTATAGATTCGAACAGGCATGGCCCTCCACTCAAACTGTTCGCAATAATCAATGCATCCATCCTACCCGCCCAAGCGGACACATTGCCACCGCAGCTTCATCTTTTGGCGCTTTGGAGACAAGTCGCTTTGCACCGCATTGGTGCCAAGGGGGCAGACTCGTCCGTTGGTGCAAGCGAACCTGGCCCCTTTGCACCAATTATTCGGCATATAAAAACCGCCCCCGGAGGAGCGGTTTTTCACAATTCGTTTTGCCGCGGCCTATTCGCCATCCTCCAGCTTAATGAGGATCTTGCGGTAGCCACCGTACTCGCCGTTGAGCGCCTTGGATACACGGCTCACCGTGGTGGACGAAGCGCCGGTACGGACCTGAACCTCGACATAGGGCTCGCCCTCGTCCAGGTAGCGCGCGACCTGCAGACGCTGCGATAGATCGCAAATCTCGCGCGGTGTGCAGATATCGGTCAAAAACGCTTGGATATCTTTCTCGTCGTCCAAAAGACTAAATGCGTGGACTAGCTGCTTGACATCAGGCTTGTCAAACATGTTCTCGATATTCATCGATCACCGCCAAACCCGCCAAAAGGCATCGAAGTTGATACTGGCACCGGGCATCGTTCGCCCATTCTATGCAATAGGGCAACGCATGTAGCTTTTGCCCGTAGCAGTT
Organism: Collinsella sp. LCP21S3_C7; assembly: GCF_052118485.1. Classification (NCBI taxonomy): domain Bacteria; kingdom Bacillati; phylum Actinomycetota; class Coriobacteriia; order Coriobacteriales; family Coriobacteriaceae; genus Collinsella; species Collinsella sp. LCP21S3_C7. The sequence goes on from NZ_JBQKHC010000012.1 coordinate 7,658, forward strand.
TAGCACACCACCAAACTAAAGTGACAAGACTCTCTGTCAGCGGCGCGTTTTTTAGGACGAACGCCGTTTTGAAACCGAATGCGCACGCAAGCTCCACGAATATCTGAGACAATGGGCGCCCAACGCAGAGGCGCACGCCAAGGCAACCATCCGATTCGCCGCGGCAAACGAGCTTACGCGCCACCAACACGTCACGCGCACCGGAAAGGAACCCACCATGCGCTTCTTGCTCAACTGGCTTTTGACCTCAATCGCTATCGCGATCGCCACGTTCCTCGTCCCCGGCATTCAGCCCTTCGGCATGGCCGACGCCTGGGTCTGCTTTGCCTTTGTGGGACTGTTCCTCAACGTCGTCGACTCGCTCGTCAAGCCGCTCCTGACGGTCATCTCGCTGCCGCTCACCATTATCACGCTGGGTATTTTTCAGCTTGTAGTCAACAGCTTTATGCTCGAGCTTGCCAGCTACCTATCGGTAAATCTGCTGGGTGCGGGCATCTCCATTGCCAGCTTTGGGTCGGCCTTTATGGGTAGCATTTTGGTGTCCATCACTCGAAGCATCTTCGACAGCATCGCCAGGAACTAAAGCAACCGGATACGGACCGCCACAACACGCCAAAACGAAGGCCGTCCATCGCAACGATGGACGGCCTTCGCCTTTGTCAAGCCTCAGAGGACAAGAAAATCTACCATTTCTACCCCGTCCCCAAATGGCTGGTGGGGCTAGATGACGTAGTCGTAGCCCCCGTTGGGGGCGACGAGCGCATCGAGCGTCACACCGTCGAGGTAGTCGTTGATGAGCTTGTCCAGGTTCTTCCACACGTCGAGCGTGGGGCACTCATCAGATCGCGAGCAACCCTTGCAGTCGCCATCCAGGCAGGCGACCGGCGCCAGGCTGCCCTCGGTCAGGCGCAAGATCTCTCCCACCGTGTACTGCTCGGGCGGGCGCGTGAGCACGTAGCCGCCGCCCTTGCCACGCATGCCCGAGAGCATGTTGGCGCGCACGAGCGTAGCCAAGATGTTCTCGAGATATTTCTCGGAAATCCCCTGTCGCGCCGCAATCTCTTTGAGCGGGATGCGACCGGCCGCCTGGTGCTCGGCCAGGTCGACCATAACGCGCAGGGCGTACCTGCCCTTAGTAGAAACCAACATATATAGTGCTGCCTTTCGGTCTTTTAATCCGTTGAAATTCTAGCCGAAAAATTGGCTTTGAAAATACCCATTCCAGTCAAGGTGGTTAATCAGCTCGTAATAATCTCCTATTTCCTATTGCATTACTAGGCTTTAGTGTCTACTATGCTTGCCAACAGCTAAACAAACAACCTATAAGGTTTATGGGTTTAGCTACTAGGCCACCGTAAAACCACACGGTATCCAGTCATTTGAACACTTTGGAGGTTCACCATGAGCAAGGTTTATACGTCCATCGATCAGCTTATCGGCCACACCCCGCTTTTGGAGCTCACTCACTTTGAGGCCGATGAGGACCTTAAGGCCCGCGTGCTCGTCAAATTGGAATACTTCAACCCCGCCGGGTCCGTCAAAGACCGCGTCGCCAAGAACATGATTGACGAGGCCGAGAAGGCCGGCAAGCTCGTGCGCGGCGGCGACTATACCATCATCGAGCCCACGAGCGGCAACACCGGCGTCGGCATCGCCTCGGTGGCGGCGGCTCGCGGCTACAAGGTGATCATCACCATGCCCGAAACCATGTCCGTCGAGCGCCGCAAGCTTATGCAGGCATACGGCGCACAGCTCGTGCTCACCGACGGCTCCAAGGGCATGAAGGGCGCCATCGCCAGGGCCGAGGAGCTGCAGAGGGAGACCCCCAACAGCATCATCGCCGGCCAGTTCGTGAACCCCGCCAACCCCGCCATCCATAAGGCCACGACCGGCCCCGAGATCTGGGACGACACCGACGGCAAGGTCGACATCTTCGTCGCCGGCGTTGGCACCGGCGGCACCGTGACCGGTGTGGGCGAGTTCCTCAAGGAGCAGAACCCCGAGATTCAGGTTGTCGCCGTCGAGCCCGCCACCTCCCCGGTACTCTCCAAGGGCCAGGCCGGTCCGCACAAGATCCAGGGCATCGGCGCCGGCTTTGTGCCCGACGTCCTCGACACCCAGGTCTATGACGAGATCATCCCCGTCGAGAACGACGACGCCTTTGCCACCGGCCGCGCCGTGGGCCACAAGGAGGGCGTGCTCGTGGGCATTTCGTCCGGCGCCGCCGTGTGGGCCGCGCTGCAGCTAGCCAAGCGCCCCGAGAACGAGGGCAAGACCATCGTGGCACTGCTCGCCGATACCGGTGAGCGCTACCTGTCCACGGCACTGTTCCAGGACTAGAGCCTTTTTCCCCATAGGTTGAGCTCAGGGACGAACCTGCCTCCTCTCTCCCGGCGGTCTGAGCCCATCCCGTCAGGGTGTCCCACGAGACGTCCGAACTTGCTACAATGTCTGCGGCGCGGAACCAGCCTCCCGCGCCGCTTTTCTTTTTTGGCCACATGCCACCAAGGAGAACCTCCCCATGCACAATAAGCGCGTGCTCGTCGCCATGAGCGGCGGCGTCGATTCCAGCGTGACTGCCTATCTGCTCAAGTGCCAAGGCTACGAATGCGTCGGTGCCACTATGCGCCTCACCTGCCCTGCGCCCGATCCCGTCACGGGCATGAGCAAGGTCGACCGCGACATCGCCGATGCAAAGGCCGTCGCCGATCGCCTGGGGATACCTCACCATGTGCTCGACCTGCAGCAGGCCTTCGACCGCAACGTTATCGAGCGCTTCGTGACCGCCTACCAGGAGGGGCTGACGCCCAACCCGTGCATCATCTGCAACCGCCATATTAAGTTTGGCGCGCTGCTCGACGCGGCGCTCGATATGGGCTGTGACTACATTGCCACGGGTCACTACGCCAAAACGAGCCAAGCGCCCGATGGCACCTGGCAGCTGCACCGCGGCGAAGACTCCAAGAAGGACCAGAGTTACTTTTTGTATTCGCTCACGCAAGAGCGCCTGGCACGCACAATCTTTCCGCTGGCAGGGTTGGACAAAGAGCGCGACGTGCGCCGCATTGCCGCCGAGCAGGGCTTCATCAACGCCAAGAAGGCCGAGAGCGAGGATATCTGCTTTATCACGGACGGCGACTACGCGGGCTATATCGAGCGCCGCTGCGGGCATGCCGCCGAGCCGGGCGATATTGTATGGCGCGACGGCAGCGTGGTCGGACGCCACGACGGCGCACTGCGCTATACCGTCGGCCAGCGCAAGGGCCTGGGCGTCGCGATGGCGCGCCCCGTGTATGTAACGGGCGTCGATGCCGCCAACAACATTGTGCATCTGGGCGAGGCTGAGGACCTGACGGCGACAGCACTCACGGCTAACGACTGGATTTGGAGCGCCCCTGCCGACCGCATGGAGGCAGAGCTCGCGTCCGGCGACATTCGCGTGGGCACCAAGTACCGCTACCGTCAAAAGGATCAGGCAGCGACCCTTACACGTGGCGCCGACGGACAGATGCTTCTGACCTTTGACGAGCCGCAGCGAGCCATCGCCCCCGGCCAGGCCGTCGTTATCTATCGCGGCGACATCGTCCTGGGCGGCGGCACGGTAACTGCCGCCATCAAGTAGCCGCAGGATTATCGCCGCACGTGTCGAAGCACCTCAACAGCAGCATTCACCTCGATAACGCGACGCTCGAGGCCGCGGCAAATGGACTCGAGCCGGCCCTCCGCTGTGGCCCATTCGCTCTGCGAAAGAATCTCGATCGCCTCATCAACAAATCCGTTGAGCCGCGATGAATCGAACCAATCGAGTGAGTCCGCAAGCGCCAGCTGGACGGAAGGGTCGGGCCCAAACGGCTTAGCAGAAAACCCAAACTCCCCAGCTGCGAGCACGGCAGTTGGTACGTTGTACCACAGGCAGTTGCCGCTATCGAACAGCGGAGCAGGCCTTATCTCCAGGGTGTCGACATTGCGGATGATGCCGAAGTTTCGCCAATGGCGATCGCTGTTGGCCAAAAGGGCATCGCAGACAATCATCTGCGACATAGACCTTCTCACGGCAGCCTCGTCTGCTCCATGCTTACCAAGGAAGCGGCAGTACCGGTCGTATGTCGAGTTTCCCCGCTGGCTACCAAGTGCGCCCTTGACGTAAACAGCCGGAACGTATTCCTCGCGGCCGTCAAGAAAGTCGTCGCACAGACACACAGGGCCATCGAACATTCGCTCAACCGTATAAGGAACAAACTCGCCCTCCGACAACAAGCGACGATGTAGAGCCGTTGCAACCGCCTCGTTAAAGGGACGCTGATCGTCCATGCCGCAACCTTTAGCCAAAACGCGAATGCCGTTTCGGATCACCCACGATTTAGGAAGCTCGCCCTCGGATGTGTTGTCGGGATTTTTAAGACCGATGCCCTCCAGCCAACCCGAACGTCCCTCGGGCGCCGATCGCTCAAAATCATTCTCGAAGTAATTGAGGTTTCGCCATTTGAGCCCGTCGCATTCTGCCGGCCGCAGCCAATAGCAATCCGAAAGCGAGAGGCCCAGGCACTGAACCGGGACCTCGATGCCACTGGCAATTCCCAGTTCACGATAGCGCGAGACGAGTCCGGGGCGAACATCGGGCACCGACCGATGGCTCCACCACACGTTGAGCTCCCGTTTATTCACCGTAGGAGAAGAGCTCGAGCACGTGCCAAACGGCATTCGTTGTGCATCGAGGACCTCCGCGATTTCGAAGGGAAATTCGCGCGACGGATCAAATGAGAGATGCGCGACCTCATGGTCGGCCGACATCAGCGTAAACTTGCGCCCCACATCGGCCGCAGGACGGCGTCCACGTTTGCGGACCTTTTGATAAGCGACCGCGGAATTGTACTCGACCATCTTCCGTCCGCCCACAATATCGCACGCGAGCGTTCCCGATGCGGCAAGTTGAGATATGCGGGCTTTCGTAACGCCCAGCAGGCGGGCAGCATCACCCATAGACAAGTACTCAGACGTATCCATATACCACATCACCTCGTTAAGTAATTTACACGTTTAGTTAATAGATTACATACATCATAATACTAAACTACCCAAAGCGAAAAAAAGCCCGAGAAATCGGGCTTTAGCGATTGGTCAGCCGAGTCGCAAGCTGCTCCCCTAGCGCTGAACGTAGGCGCGAACCAGCTCGTAGGTATTACGCACGCCGTCGATGTGGCTGCGCTCGTAGTTGTGGCTCGCGTACACGCCAGGGCCGATCAGGCCGTGACGGATGTCGTAGCCGGCAGAAAGCGTGGCCTCAACGTCTGAGCCGTAATGCGGGTACACGTCGATGGCGTAATCGAGCTCCAGCTCGCGCGCGATATTGGACAGCGTGGTCACCAGATCGTAGTTGTAGGGGCCGCCCGAATCCTTGGCGCAAATCGACACCATGCGCTCGGTGCAGCCCAGATCGTCACCCACGCAACCCATGTCAACGCTGATCATCTCGCGCGTGTCGGCCGGCACGAAAGCGCCACCGTGGCCGACCTCCTCGTACACCGTAAAGAGCAGTGAAACCTTGCGCGAAAGCGTCACCTCGCCAGCGGCGACGGCACGCGCCAAGCCCAGCAAAATGGAGGCCGACAGCTTGTCGTCCAAGAAGCGGCTCTTAATATAGCCGCTCTCCGTCACCGTGGTGCGCGGGTCCATAGCGATGATGTCGCCCGTCTGAATGCCCAGCTCAAGCACGTCATCCTTGCTGTCGACATTCTCATCGAGCAGGATTTCCATGTTCTTCTCGATGGTCTTGACCGGCTCGTCGGCCACGTGCGCCGAAGGCTCGGTATTGAGGACCACACCCGTGTACACATTGCCATCGCGCGTGTAGACGGTGCAGTTCTCGCCGTCGGCCGTAGACCACTGATGCCCGCCGAGCGTCGTGGGACGCAGGCGACCATTGTCCTTAATGGAGCGCACCATGGCGCCCAGGGTATCGACATGGCTCGCCAACACAAGTGGCTCGCCCTCGCCGCCAAGCTCAACCAGCACGTTGCCCTTATTGGAACGCTCGGGGCCAAAGCCCATATCGCGCAACGTTTCCATTAGATAATCAGTCGCCGCACGGGTATAGCCCGTAGGCGAAGCAATAGAAGTCAGCGCCTTCAACTGGTCAGTAATATAGGAGAGCGTAGAATCCATCTTGGACACCAAAGTCACCCTTTCATATCGAATTAAACCCACAGCAACAATACCACCGCGAACCATCTTTTTACCTAGCGAGACAACCCATCGGGCTTCTCAGAGCAGCGCCCACCACGATAACGAGCCGGCGGGCCCCGCCCGTTAGCCCCAGAATCTTTCCGCAGGACAGAAGGAGGCCCCGCCGCACGTAGTGCGCAGCGGGGCCTCCGACATGTCCGAGGACGATTGTGGGGCTAACGGGCAGGGGACCGCCGAACCATGTTAGGCAGCCGGGCAGATCTTCTTGAAGAGCTCGATGACGTCGTCGAGCGTCGCCTCACGCGGGTTGCCCGGGAAGCAAGCATCGGCCATGGCGTCCTTGGCCAGGACCTCGATCTCGTCAGCCTTCATGGCCTCGCAGACGTGCGGGATGTTCACGTCAGCGGAGAGCTGCTTAACGGCGGCGATAGCGGCGTCGGCAGCCTCATCGGTGCTCATGCCCGTGGTGTCAACGCCCATGGCGACGGCGACCTTGGCCAGGCGCTCGGCGCAAACCGGCTTGTTGAACTCCATGGCAATCGGCAGCAGCATGGCGCAAGCGACGCCGTGCGGGGTGTCGTAGTGGGCGGACAGGGTGTGAGCCATGGCGTGATCGATGCCCAGGCCAACGTTAGAGAAGCCCATGCCGGCGACATACTGACCAAGAGCCATGCCCTCGCGGCCGGAGCCGGGCTGGCCGGACTTGGCCTCGGCAACGGAGTCGCGCAGGTTCTCGCTGATCAGCTTGATGGCCTCAAAGTGGAACATGTCGGAGAGCTCCCAAGCGCCCTTGGTGGTGTAGCCCTCGATGGCGTGGGTCAGAGCGTCCATGCCGGTGGAAGCGGTCAGGCCGGCGGGCATGGAAGCCATCATGTCGGGGTCGACGACGGCGACCTCGGGGGCGTCGTTGGTGTCGACGCACACGAACTTGCGGACCTTCTCGGGGTCGGTGATGACGTAGTTGATGGTCACCTCAGCAGCGGTACCGGCGGTCGTCGGCACGGCGATGGTGAACACGGCGTGGTTCTTAGTGGGAGCAACGCCCTCGAGGCTGCGGACATCGGCGAACTCGGGGTTGTTGATGATGATGCCGATGGCCTTGGCAGTGTCCATAGAGGAGCCGCCACCGACGGTCACGATAGCATCAGCCTCGGCGGCCTTGAAGGCCTCGACGCCGTCCTTGACGTTCTGGATAGTGGGGTTGGGCTTGATCTCGGAGTAGAGGCTCCAAGCGATGCCGGCGGCATCGAGCTCATCGGTCACCTTAGCGGTAACGCCAAACTTGACCAGATCGGGGTCGGAGCAGACGAAAATCTTCTTGTAGCCGCGACGCTGGAGCTCGCCGGGGATCTCCTTGATGGCGCCGGAACCATGATAAGAAATGGTGTTGAGAACGAAACGATTAGCCATTGATAGCCTCCCATCGTGTGCGGGGCACCCATTACGCCCCACGCTATGGCTCCCATCCTAGCGCTTTTGAAGCGAAAAACGCGTGAGAACGTCAGATTATTTAAAGCGTTTTAACAACTGGTATCGCCACCGCCTGACCACTAAACAAAAAAGGGGCGGCCGAGATGACCGCCCCCTCCCCATTATTGATCAGTGTGGCAAGGGGTCAGCCCCTTGCCACATCCTGCCGCTATTTTTGGCAGGCCTCTTTCCAATCTTCGCAGGCGCGCTTCCAGCGAAAACGCAGGTCGCGCTCGCGGTCGATAAACATGATGGCAAACGCCACGAACAGCAGCACGCTCGCCACCGCAATAGCGTGCAGCCCCATGCGCTCAATACACCAGTTTCCCAGCACAGCGCCAAACACAAAGGTAAAGATCACGCCAAAGTACAGCAGGCCGTTTTCCAAAAAGCCGCGCTTGTGGGTGATGATGTAGTCGTCCACGTTTTGCAGCGCATTGCGCAGGTTACCGATGCACATGGTCGTGGCAATGCCGTGACCGTGGATCTTGCGGAAGCTCTCGACCTGCATACCGCAGGCAAACGAGATGAGGCAGTTGGCGAGCAAGTTGTAGCCGCCACCGGGGATAAAGCTCACGCCCAGCAAGATGACGGCTTCAAAGAACACCGTCACCTGGCGCCAGTGAATCACGCTGCCAAACCGTTCGTGTACCAGGTCGGCAAGCATAATGCCCACGGCAAACGACACCACAGGGAAGAAATAGCGCCCCGCGAGCGCCCAATTGCCCTCCGAGATGCTCACGCCCACCAGCAAGATGTTGCCCGTCTGCGCGTTGGCGAAAACATGGTCGCGCCCAATGTACGAATAAACGTCCATAAAGCCACCGGCGAGCGCCAAGATGATGCCCAGCTCAATAGACTCCGATATCTGTTTGGCACGCTGCATCGTCGTGCGCCCTCCTTGTTGACGACCCTCTCGTGCGTTGGCGGAAACATAGCCGCCGTTCATACTGTAACCCATTGACAACATGGCGCGCCCGCGAGACGGACTCCCCAACGCGCAGATACACCGTCTGGAAACAAACGGCGGGCGCGGCATCGACACCCGACACCTCGTGTACTCCACCAGTCTTTTTAGCCCCGTCCCAAAAAGACTGGTTACAATTACGTGCAGCATACAAACACCGGGAGGAATCGTGGCAAAAAAGCCCCAGGACGCTCAGCACAACCAGCACGGCAAGCATGCCCAACGCGGCCAGCAGCAAAAGCGTGGAAGCAAAGCCCAGGGCTCGCGCCCCGCGCATGTCCCGGCAGCGCTTGTCCGCCCCTGGCGCCCGGGCCGCGATAAGTTCCTCCCCGTCAGCCGCGCCGACATGAACGCACGCGGCTGGGACCAGTGCGACTTTGTCTACATCTGCGGCGACGCTTACGTGGACCATCCCAGCTTTGGCATGGCCATCATCAGCCGCGTCCTCGACGCGCACGGCTACAAGGTGGGCATCATCTGCCAACCCGACTGGACCGACCCCGCCAGCATCACCGTGCTCGGCGAGCCGCGCCTGGGCTTTCTCGTCAGCGCCGGCAACATGGACTCCATGGTCAACCACTATTCGGTGACCAAGCACCGCCGCCACACCGACGCCTATACCCCCGGTGGCGAGGAGGGACACCGCCCCAACCGTGCCGTCACGGTCTACGGCAACCTCATCCGCCAGACATTCAAGGACGCCCCCATCATCATCGGCGGCATCGAGGCAAGCCTGCGTCGCTTGGCCCACTACGACTACTGGCAGGACAAGCTCAAGCGCTCGGTACTGCTCGACTCGGGCGCCGACATCCTCATCTACGGCATGGGCGAGCACGCGATTGTCGAGATCGCCGACGCGCTCGACGCGGGACTGCCCGTCGATCAGATCACCTATATCAATGGCACCGTCTACCGCACGGGTTCGCTCGACGAGGTCTACGACTATGACCTGCTGCCCAGCTGGGACGACCTTACCGCCGACAAGCTCAACTACGCGCGCAGCTTTAACGTGCAGCAGCAGAATATGGACCCCATCACCGGACATCGCCTGGTAGAGCCCTACCCCAACAGCATCTATGTGGTGCAGAACCCGCCGTCGGCGACGCTCACCACCGACGAGATGGACGAGGTGGCCGAGCTCCCCTACGCACGCGACTGGCATCCCGATTACGACGCGGCGGGCGGCGTGCCGGCCTTTGCCGAGATCAAGTTTTCGATCAGCTCCAACCGCGGCTGCTTTGGCGAGTGCTCGTTTTGCGCGCTCACCTTCCACCAGGGCCGCGTGCTGCAGATGCGCAGCCACGACTCGATCATGCGCGAGGCCGAGCTGCTCACGCGCGATCCCGAGTTTAAGGGCTATATCAACGACGTGGGCGGGCCGACGGCCAACTTTAGCCGTCCCGCCTGCGACAAGCAGCTCAAGCACGGCGTATGCAAGAACAAGCGATGCCTGTGGCCGAGCGTGTGCAAGAACATGGTGGTCGACGAGAGCGGCTACACGCAGCTGCTGCGCGACCTGCGCCAGCTGCCGGGCGTCAAGAAGGTCTTTGTCCGCAGCGGCATCCGCTTCGACTACACCATGGCCGATGCCTCGGACGAGTTTTTGCGCGAGCTGCTGGAGCACCACGTCTCGGGCCAGCTACGCGTAGCACCCGAGCACGTAAGCGACGCGGTGCTGTCCGTGATGGGCAAACCGAGCCGAGCCGTCTACGACGCATTCTGCCGTAAATTTGAACGCTTGAACCGCGAGTACGGACTCAAGCAGTACGTGGTGCCGTATCTGATCTCGAGCCATCCCGGATCGACGATGAAGGAAGCCGTGGACCTTGCCGAGGCCGTGCGAGACATGGGCTACATGCCCGAGCAGGTGCAGGACTTCTACCCCACGCCGTCCACCATGTCGACGTGCATGTACTACACCGGCGTGGACCCGCGCACCATGGAGCCGATCTATGTGGCGCGCGACCCGCACGAAAAGGCCATGCAGCGCGCACTCATCCAGTATCGCAAGCCCGAGAACTACAAGCTCGTGCGCGAGGCGCTAGAGAAAGCCGGGCGTCGCGATTTGATCGGCTACACCAAGCATTGCCTGATCCGTCCCGTGCCGCCACGCCCGGGCGAGACATCTGCCGGCGGCGGACATGGCACCGGCAAGAAGGGCGGCAAGGGCCACGGTGGCGCTGGCGGCGCTGGAGCCAAGGGACCCAAGGGCAGCAAAGGGCACAGCGGCATGTCGCGCGCGCAGAACACCGCCGGGCGCAACCGCGCAGCTCAGGGGCGTCAGGGTGCCAACGGAGGCGGTCGCCGCAACTAAGGCAGCAATGCGCTCGCTGCGTCCATCCCACACGCGTGGCGCAACGAGCGCATTGCCTCAACGAGGATGACGCCGGCGATGGCAACCGTGATCGCCACGTCGAGCGGCGTGTTCACAAACCACAGCAGGCCCATGAGATACGACCCGGCATTAAAGGCAAAGTGCAGCAGGATCGTGTAGCGGAGCTTTCCGGTCGTCACGAGCACCCAACCAAAGATGAGGCCGGCGGCACCCGCGTAGCAACCCTGCACCCAATTCATGTGCATAAAACCAAAGATTGCCGCCTGCAGCACAATCGCCGCGGCGACACCCCACGTGCTTGGGGCCGCCCAGGGCACTATGGCGCCGTCTTGCGCACTCGCACGACGCCGGCGCTTCCAGAGCGGACGGCACTGGGGATTAAACGCACGCAGCGAAAACTCAAAGATAACACCGCGCACCAGGAGCTCTTCGCAAAACGGCGCGCCGAGCACCGTGGTCAGGACGGCAAGAGGACTGGTATCGCCCATGCCCGTTTCCTCGACAAGCTCGCTGTAGTCGGCCGCGGCATCGGGCAACAGCGACAGCACGGCGTCGGTCACGTAGCTAACGACCACCTGCAGGGCAAGACCGATCACGATAACGCAGGCGATGCGTTTCCACGCCCCACGCGCTCCCCCGCCGAGCGGATGCTCGCTTTGCGAACGCGCCATAAACGAGCGCGGCCACAGATAACGCCACCACAGCAGCGCCATCAAAAACGACGCCGTCTGAGCGGCGGCTTGGAACCATTGAATATCGAGATTGTCAATCGTATAGCCCGTCAGCACCGACACGGCATCGAGAACAGAAAACAGAACCACGCTCAGGGCTATATCGGCAGCAACAACGCCAAAACAGGCGAGCGCCCACGCTATCGCATTGAGCATGCCAACCTCCTCAAAACCCGGTACTTGGGGACGTTCCTTAACTGCCGGCAGAAAATGAACGTCCCCAAGTACCGGCAGTTTGGGACAGTCATTGTTGATGAGAATCGGGTGCAGTGCCAAAGGCCCCGTTGGGCGAGATGTCGAACGGGAAGGTGCCACAGCGATTGAACGCGGCGATAAACATGCGGATGGCGTTGGACGGCGTGGTGCCCACGAGCTGGGTTGCCGCCGCGAAGGCCGCCTTTTCCTCGGGTAAGACCTTCGCGACAACCGGGGTCATGTGTTCTGCCATGGCGCTTCCTTTTTGAAACAACGGTAGTGCGGATAGATGCGGGCCACGCGGCTGGGCGACGGGCTGTGAAGGCAACCCGATTGGCCCGCATCTGGAGTTTGTTTCTGCGGCGTTGGTATTACTTGGTATTTCTAAGTTATACCCGGCAGATAGAATACCACACCCGGTCCCATGGGGACGGAGAAAAGACGGATTATTATGTTGCTGGGTTAGTATTTAGAGCGTGATGATGTCCGAGATATCGAGGGCCTAAGCGTCGGCGTATGGCGCGCCCAGGCTGGGTATCCGACGCATGGCGCCCTATTGTCTTGCATAATTTCGCTTGCGTCATGCATAAAAAGACGGGGGTGCCCCTTCTCGTCCAAACGTACCCCCGCTTGGACCGTGCAAAAACCGGAGTTTTCAGCATCGCGGCCCCCGCAGGCGGTGCCGCGAATCGTGGACGCCGCGCGATTGGCGTCGTTTTGGGGCACGGCGCGACTCGAAACGCGCGTTATCGCCGCGCCGGACGCCGTCAGCCAACCCAAATCGCCTGCCGAAGGATCCTGCTGGCTCAAATAGACGCTTCCGGCGCGTATGCAGTCACCCCGGCTTGCTGAAAACTCCCAAAAATGTACGGCGCGCCCCGGGGGACCCGTGCGCGCCACGAAAAACACGCCCGCATCCAAAAGAATGCGAGCGCGAAAGCCGGATGTCGGCAAGGGCGCCAGGCAGCGGGCGAAATCCCTGGCGTGTCCGCCCGGGCACCGCGGCCGCCGCGCGTCAGCAGAAAACCTCATGCCCTGCGTCGATGTCGGCCCCCGCGTACGCGAATCTCCAACTAGATCGATAGCCCGTATCTCTTGCCGCGACCGTCTCCGCGCGTTTCCACGAAGAAGACTCGCCCCAACTAATACTGAGCCCACTAAAAGGGCCCCGAGCATAGTCTGCTCGAGGCCCAAACTCGTGTCGCCTTACCGCGCGACGCGTATGTTACTTGCGCTTGCCGCCGCCGTCACCGGGGCGACGGGAGCTGCCGCCGCGCTTGCCGCCACGGCTGTTGCCATAGCTGCCACGGTTATCGCGACCGCCGGCACGGCCACCACGGGAGCCGGCCTGGTTGCTGCCACGTCCGCCGCGATAGCCGCCGCGACGCTCTTCGCGGGTATCGTCGTAGTTGCGCCAATCATCGCGACGATCGCGGCTGGCACGCGGATCGCGACGATCGCGCGACTCGCCAGAACGGCCGGCGCCACTGCGGCCGCCATTGCCGCGAGCATCCTCGCGACGTTCACCGCCGCGGCCGCCGCGCTCTTCAAAGCGCTTGCCGCCACGGGACTCACCGCCGCGGCCGCCGCGCTCGTCATCGCGACCGGAACGACGACGGTCGCCCGCGCCGCGCTTGCCGCCGCGCGAGCCACGGCCCTCTTCCTCGCGCTCAACACGGCGTCGACCACCGCGGTCCTCGTCCTCGCGGCGACGGCGATGTGCCTCGCCCTGGAACTGCTTGGCACGGCGCTCGGCACGGTTGCCGCGCGGGGCCGGCTCGACGGCACCAGCACCGCCGCGCTCCTCGGCAGCCACCTCGCGGGCCACACTCTCCACGGCCTCGTCCACGCGAGCCTGAACGCCCTCGCGCACGCGGGTCTTGCCGCCGCGCTTGGGACGGCTCGGGCGCTCGCTGTCGCCGCGACGCTCATCGCGACCACGGTTGGAACGACCGGCCACATCGCCGTAATCGTCGCCGTTGCGCTTGCCGTCGCGACGCGCCTGCTCAAGCTTCTTCTTGCTCTTGGACTTACCGCGCTTGGTCTTCTTCTTCACCTTAAAGGCCGCAGGGTCGCGCTCGGAATCAACCGCGGGCGGATTGGGGCCCACGTGCAAGTCGCCGGCCTCGTAGATGTCGGCAGTCTTGTCCATGAGTTTCTCGATCTCGTAGAACTCATCCACGTCCTGCTCGGTCACAAACGTGATGGCCCAGCCCAGCTCGCCGGCGCGGCCCGTACGGCCAATACGGTGGATGTAGTCGGTCGGCTCGGCCGGCACGTCAAAGTTCACGACGTAGCGCACGTCGCTGATGTCGATGCCGCGGGCGAGCACGTCGGTTGCCACCAGCACGTCGACGGTACCGTCGCGGAAGGCCGAAAGTGCGCGTTCGCGCTGGGCCTGGCTGCGGTTGCCATGGATCGCGGCAGCCTTGATGCCCTTGCGCTCCAGACGACGGCAGCAGCTGTCGGCACGGTGCTTGGTGCGCATAAAGACGATGGTGCGCTCCGGGCCTTCCTTCTTGAGGAACTCGGGCAGCAGGTTGTTCTTGGCCTCGATGGACACCGGAAACACAAACTGGTCGACGGTGTCGGCGGTCGATGTGGCGGGCGCGATCTCCACGCGGGCCGGGTCGCTCACTAGGTCGGTGATCTCGCCCACGGCCTCCTCGTCGAGGGTCGCCGAGAACAGCAGCGTCTGGCGCTCGGCCGGCGTCTCGCGCACAATACGGCGAACGGCGGGCAAAAAGCCCATGTCGAGCATGCGGTCGGCTTCGTCGAGCACCAGCACCTTGACCTCGTCCAGGTGGCATGCACCCTGCTCGATCAGATCGACCAGACGGCCCGGCGTTGCGACCAGGATGTCGCAGCCGTACTTGAGGGCAGCGGTCTGCGGCTTGTAGCTCACGCCGCCCACAACGGTCACGGCAACATGGCCGGTGACGTCGGCGATCTTGCTCGCGACCTCGTCGATTTGCTGGGCGAGCTCGCGCGTAGGGGTGATGACGAGCATCACGGGGCCGCGGCCGTTGCCCTCGGGCTTTTTAGCACCGCGACGACGGTTACGGCCGCCGCGCTCGCGCACAGGTTTGGGAGGAGCGATGTGCTCCAGATTGTTCATGGTCGGCAGCAAAAAGGCGGCCGTCTTGCCGGTGCCGGTCTGAGCGGCGGCAAGCAGGTCGCGGCCCTCGAGCACCACGGGGATCGAGCCGGCCTGCACGGGCGTCGGCGCCGTGTAACCCAGGTTCTCGATGGCACGAAGTATCTCGTCCGAAAGACCCAGCTCGTCAAAGGCGGGCAGGTTCTCGGTAGCGGACTCGACGGTCTCGGCGGCGCTGGCCTCGTCGGCCGCATCGAAGGCAGCCTGGGCCATGGCCTCGCGGGTCTCGTCCAGGATCTCGGCGTCGGTGACGTCGGATACAGAATTACGCATATGTTGTTGTTCCTTATCTGCACGCGCAAGGGGCACGGCATGCGGCCGCGCGGGCGTGCTTGGTAGTGCGCTAGTACATACAAAAACGGGTGCGCACAGAGAGGACGTTGCTCAGCACGCTGGCGATCGCTTTGGCAGCCATATCACGCGCCGTCCAGACGCAGCAGCTCTAAGCGATGGAGCAGATTCGCCGCCGGTTAGTATACCCGTACTCCGTATGCCCCCACGTAAACCACAGATGACGAGGCGGACGGGATGGGTCTGGGCCAATTGTCTCAATCTGTAACAGTTACGAGGCAAAACCTGGTCTACACGTTACGAATCGAGACAAACCAAAACCTCGTAAAACAACATCTCGATCTGTAACAGATAGAGGTCATTTTCCCTGCCAGATGTTACAGATCGAGATGTTAAGCAACCGCCGAATTGTTTGTCTCAATCTGTAACAGTAACTCGGCAAAAACGGAACTAGATGTTACAGATTGAGACGAAAGGCGAGGATGGTGCGCTAACTTGGCAGTCGACCCCCGTATCGGAATGTCATACATTTCAACTTTTGCCATACACCCCCAGGGGGTATGGGTGTATAGTATCGGCATGTTAACAATTCCAACACCAAACCAAACTACAGAAAGGAGAGGCCATGGCTCAAGATAAGTTCGACGTAGGCGGCATGACATGCGCCGCCTGCCAGGCGCACGTGGACCGTGCCGTGAGCAAGCTCGACGGCGTCCAAAGCGTCGCGGTCAACCTGCTCGCCGGTTCCATGATGGTCGACTACGACCCCGCGCAGGTCTCCCCCGACGATATCTGCACCGCTGTCGATCGCGCGGGTTACTCGGCCTCGCCCGTCAGTACGGGCACCGAAGCCGCCCCAAACGGCAGCGCGCAAGTCAGGTCTGGCGCCGCCCATATGGAGTCGCCCACCAAAAAGCTGGAGGCCGCCGCCTCTGCCATGCGCACCCGCCTCATCGTCTCAATCATCTTTCTCATTCCGCTGTTCTACATAGGCATGGGACACATGCTCGGCTGGCCGCTGCCCAGCGTCTTCACCGACCACACCCACAGCATGACGCTGGCGCTCACCGAGCTCGTCCTGCTCATCCCCATCGTCTACGTCAACGACGCGTACTTTATCAACGGCTTCAAATCACTCGTGCACGGCGCGCCCACCATGGACGCCCTCATCGCCGTCGGTGCCACCGCGTCGATCGCCTGGTCGCTCTACGCTATGTTCATCATGGCCGACCAGCTGGCCGCAGGTCAGGTCCACGAGGCTATGATGACGGGCATGGACAACCTGTACTTTGAGAGCGCCGGCACCATCCTGTCGCTCGTCACCGTGGGCAAATATCTCGAGACGCGCAGCAAGTCCAAGACCGGCGGCGCCATCGAGGCGCTCATCGATCTGGCGCCTAAAACCGCGACCGTCGTTGCCGACGACGGCAGCGAAACCACCGTCGACGTCGATAGCATCCTTCCCGGCCAGGTCCTGCGCGTGCACCCCGGCGAGTCAATCCCCGTCGACGGCGTGGTGCTCGAGGGTAGCTCGGCCGTGGACGAGAGTGCGCTCACCGGCGAGTCAATCCCCGTGGAAAAGACCGCCGGCGACACCGTCAACGCCGCCACCGTCAACCGCACCGGCTCGTTTACCTTCCGCGCCACGCGGGTTGGTGCCGAGACATCACTCGCCAAGATCATCCAGCTCGTCGAGGACGCCAACGCCACCAAGGCGCCCATCGCCCGCATGGCCGACAAGGTCGCCGGCGTGTTCGTGCCCGTGGTGTTCGTGATCTCGGCCGTGACCTTTGCGGTGTGGATGGCACTGACCGGCAGCATAAACGAGGCACTTACCTCCGCCGTGGCCGTGCTGGTGATCAGTTGTCCCTGCGCGCTCGGCCTAGCCACGCCCGTCGCCATTATGGTAGGCACCGGCAAGGGCGCCGAGATGGGTATTCTGTTTAAGAGCGCCGAGGTGCTGGAGAACCTGCGCGGCGTGGGTACCGTGGTGCTCGATAAGACGGGTACGGTCACCCGCGGCAAACCTGCCGTGACCGATATCGTGGTAGCCACGCGCGCCGACGGCTCGCCCGCCATGAGTGAAAAGGCGTTACTGAAGCTCGCTGCCGCGCTGGAGCGCTCGAGCGAGCATCCGCTGGCCGAGGCGATTATGACCGAGTGCGAGGCGCGCGGAATCGTGGCGCGCATGGTCGAGGACTTTGCCGCCGTGCCTGGACGAGGCGTTACGGCGCGCGAGGGACAAAACGCCATCGCTGCCGGTAACGTGCGTCTGATGAGCGAGCTGGGCGCGGAGGTGCCCGCCGGTCTTGCGGAGCGATTTGCCGCCGAGGGCAAGACACCGTTGTTCTTTGCCAAGAACGGCGAGCTTGTCGGCACCATTGCCGTAGCTGACGAGGTCAAGGAGACGAGCGCCGAGGCCATCGCTGCGATGCGTTCGCTCGGCGTCGACGTGCACATGCTCACCGGCGACAACCGCGTCACGGCCGAAGCAATCGCCCGCCGCGTAGGACTGAGCAGCAAGCAGGTCATTGCCGACGTGCTTCCCGCCGACAAGGAACGCCACGTGCGCGAACTGCAAGATGCGGGCGGCAAGGTCGCCATGGTGGGCGACGGCATCAACGACTCCCCTGCCCTGGCGCGCGCCGACGTGGGCCTTGCTATCGGCACCGGCGCCGACATCGCCAAGGAAGGGGCAGATGTGGTACTCATGCGCAGCGACCTCATGGACGTCGCCCGCGCTATCGAGCTTTCGCGCGCCACGATTCGCAACATCAAGCAAGACCTGTTCTGGGCGCTGTTCTACAACGGCATCGGCATTCCGCTCGCTGCGGGCGTGTTCTTCCCCCTCACCGGCTGGCAGCTCTCGCCGATGTTTGGCGCCGCGGCGATGAGCCTGTCGAGCGTGTGCGTCGTGTCCAATGCCCTGCGCCTGAAATCCTTTAAGCCTAAAGTGGCAAAATAGGCTCACCATTAAATCCATTTAGAACGGGTTTTCCAGGTGCCCGAGATTGACCTGAAAGAGGAGCGACGCGTACTTTGGTACGCGAGCGACGGCTTGAAGGTCAAGGTCGGGTGCCTGGGAAAGCCGACATAACAGAGAGGAATACCCATGCGTTACACAATTAAGACTTCCGGCCTTATGTGTGGCCACTGCGACGCTACTGTCGAGACGGCACTGCTCAACGTTGCCGGCGTGACCGACGCCGATGCCGATCACGAGACTCAGACGGTACAGGTGGAGTGCGCCGACACCGTGGCCGCTGAGCAGCTCGCTGCCGCCGTCGAGAGCGCCGGCGAGAAGTTCCACGCCCTGTCCGTGACCGCAGCCTAGCTGCTACCAGAAGCATTCGACCCCATCGACCAGAAACGAGGACCCGCCATGATGGCAGACCACAAATCGGTAAACCGTATGCTCAAGACGGCGCGCGGCCAGATCGACGGCATCCTGCGGATGGTCGAGGAGGACCGCTACTGCGTCGATATTTCCACGCAGCTCATGGCCACACAGGCACTCCTCGCGCGCATTAACGCCGACGTGCTCAAGGCGCATATCGAGGGCTGCGTGACTTCGGCAATCGAATCGGGCGACGAAGACCTCAAAGCCGTGAAGCTCGCCGAGATCGAACGCGTCGTCGACAAGCTCTCTAAGTAATCGGCGCATTGGGGACAGACCACTTTGCACCGTCTTGATGTTCCGAGGACAGGTATGTTTGCACCACATTGGTGCAGATTAACCTGTCCCCCTTGCTCTAAATCGGGTATAAAGGCGTGCGGCATATCGAACGAAAGGCAATTTGCATGAATGACTTTATGAAGGGCCGCAATGGCGCCGACGAGCTCACCATTGTGATGGGTTTTACCGGCATCGTCATCGCGATGATCGGATCGATGGCCCGCGTCCAGTGGCTCAGTTGGATCGCCATCGCCGTCATCGTGATCGGCGTACTGCGCGGCCTGTCCAAAAACATCGACGCACGTCGCAAGGAGAACGACGCCTTTGTCGCCGGCTCGGCTAAGGTCCCCGGCTTGGGCAAGTTTGTCGCCAGCTTGGGTGGCGGCGCTGCAGCGGCCAGCACCTCACGCGCGGCCGGCACCAGTAAGGAAGACTTTGAGCGTGCCAAGCGCACGGCCAAGAAGATGTGGAAGGGTCGCAAGACCACGGCATACCTCAAGTGCCCCAACTGCGGCCAGATGCTCTCCGTCCCCAAGGGCAAAGGCAAGATCCGCGTCACCTGCCCCAAGTGCCACGCCAAGATGGAGACGCGCTCGTAGCCGCCATACCGCAGGACAAAATAAAAGCCGAGGCCTCGCACTGGGACCTCGGCTTTTTTGAATGCGACAAAGGGCCCGCCCCCGTCACACCTACGCCACGCCGTCGCGGGCAAGCTCCTCGGCAAGCGCCTCGGCTGGCATGGCCATAATCGTGTCGAGCTCGGCGTCCACCTCGGGAATACGCTTCACCTTGAGTTTGCGCACCAGATCGCCACGACACATCACGTGCATCGGCTCGCGCAGAGCGCACAGGTCATCGAGCGGGTTCTCGCGCGTCACCAGGATATCGGCAGCCTTGCCGCACTCGATTGCACCGGTCTCGCCGCCCAGCCCCAGCAGCTCAGCATTAACCTGCGTAGCCGTATGCAGCGCAAATGCATTGCTCACGCCCACGTACTTGGCAAAATAGGCCACCTCGCGCCACATGTCGTACTGGGTCACGAACGGGCAGCTCGAATCCGTACCCAAACCTACCTTGATACCGGCTTCCAGCGCCGCACGAGCGCTCTCGATAATGCCCGAGCACACGATATCGCCGTTCTTCTTTTGCGTTTCGGTCGAATGAGTCTTTTCCGGATCGAGCAGCACAAACGGCAGTGCGGGGCTGATCGTGCAGGTCACACTCGGCGCACGCCCCTCGAGCTGAGTTCCCGCGGCGCCGCGGTACAGCTCCAGGATCTCGGGCGTCAACGGAGCGCCGTGCTCGATCGTATCGACGCCGGCCTCGAGCGCGGCCTTCACACCCTCGGTGCTCTCGACATGAGCCATAACCGGAAGGCCCATATCGTGCGCCGCCTTGCACGCCGCCGCGGCAACCTCCACCGGCATACGTAGCACGCCCGGCTCGCCCACCTCGGTCGCATCGAACACACCGCCCGTTACGAACAATTTAATGACGTCGGCACCGCGCGCATACAGGTCGCGCACCTGTTCGACCGCCTCGGAGGGACTGTTGGTCACCTGGGCGAACAAGCCCGCGCCGTGGCCACCCGGCACCGTGACGCCCGTTCCCGGCGCCACCAAACGCGGACCCTGATACTTGCCGGCGTCGATAGCATCGCGCACGGCCAGATCGGCAAACAGCGGGTCGCCCGCGCCGCGCACCGTGGTCACGCCGCTTGCCAGCTGCTGTTGGGCGCTGCCCTTAAGAATATGGCGCACGATAGCGCGCCCCACGGGATTATCGAGCTTCTTCATCAGCGCGCCCGCATCGCCCGCCGAAACCGGCTTGCCCGAGCCACACAGATGCACATGCATATTGATGAGGCCCGGCATGAGATACGCCCCGGCCAGGTCGAGGACCTCGGCACCTGCAGGCGCCTGCGCAACAGCGCTCGGCCCCATCCACGTGATGACACCGCGCTCAACGGCCACGGCCATGTCGGGCTGCGGCTCCATATGCTCCGAACCATCCAGGACGGTCGCATTGATAAACAACGTGGAACGATCGGCAGACGCCATATCGAGCTCCTCCCTCACGATTAACTTGAACATTTGTCCATTATCACCTAATGCAGCAAACTAAAGTCGAACATATCGGTTAGCGGAGGGACGAGAGAGCTGTGAGGACAAACGGAGACAGCACGGCAATGCTCCGGCCGTTCCAGCAAAACGTCTTGATTTGTAACAGGTAGACCAGGTTTTAGCAGCCAGATGTTACAGATCGAGATCTTTCGGCACCGCGTCCAGCCTTTGTCTCAATCTGTAACAGTTGGGTCGAATTTTGGCCGTTAGATGTTACAGATCGAGATATTCTCCAGCCCTGTCGTCAAACATCTAAATCTGTAACAGGTAGACAGGTTTTCGGCCTATAGATGTTACAGATTTAGATCTTTTAGCGGCAGCCAACCTTCTGTCTCGATCTGTAACAGTTACGAGGCCAAACGGCCTCTTGTTGTTACAGATCGAGACAAACTCGTCCGGAACAACCACATCCGCGTTAGTCGTATCCCTCAGCGCCCATACCACTGACGCTTCCATCCCTCAGCCAAATCGGCCCGCTGCGAAATACCCGCCAGCCTCATCTTTTCAGCCAGCTTCCCCGGGTTCTTGAGCTCATCAAACGTGAACCTCAGCACCTTGTGCCCGAGCAATGTCAGATGAGATTCTCGCTGACGCTCTGCTACGAACGGGTCGACCGACTCCCGATCCCCACCATCCTGCAGGGTATACTTTCCTCTTCCGTCGAGCTCGCCAATCACGCACGTCCCGTCCTCGAGCCTCCAGAAATAATCGACCCGAAACACCTGGCTCGAATCGAGCGGATCGCGAAACTCCACCTGCAACTCTGGCACCGGAAAACCGTATGCAATAAAGAACGCTCGGAACCGAGACTCGCCACCATTTTCGGACAGCCCGTCCGCATGCGACGCAATCACCTGAGCTCTGCGATACCCGCGTCTGCCCTCGCAATCGGCCTGGAGCCGTTCGCAGAGGTCGTCGCGCGATATGCCCTTCGCCCGCAGCGCAGAATCGGCAATCGCCAGACCATATGAAAACGGCGCACGCAGCAGACAATCCTCCACCGTGCGCCAAAACGGCGTCACTCGCACGCCGTCGACGCGCTCAAGCGCACCCGACGCCTGCGGACGCAGCAGCCTATATCCCGTACTCAACGCCACCGAACAACCCGTCTTGACCAAGTAACGCGGCCCGAGCAGATCATTCGGCACCTCCAGACCCCATATCAGCGCGGCGTCATATCCCCAAAACGCCCAATCGGGATGAAACTCCGCAAGCCCCTTGATGGTCCGCCGAGCCCGCTCCGGCGGCGTCAACGCATCCCATTCATGCTGAAAACAGAATAGGTGCGCTTCGGGCTCCGCAATATCGTCTGTGCCCACATGGCGCCGCAGCCACATGAGCTCGGCATTGTCGTGCGTCGCAAGCAGCACGCCTTGTTCAGCCGCCTCCGTGAGCCTGGCAAGCATCCTATTCCGCGCCAAGGTGCTACGTGCTGCATGTTTGTGTTTGAAAACGGTATTAGACACTTTCATCACCGCCGCATCGGATAAATGGCTCATCGCCGCTGTTGCCGTCGCCGACAAATGTCTTGGTCTGTAACAGTTACGGGCACAAGCAGCCGCCAAACGTTACAGATCGAGATCTTTCGGCACCGCGGCCAACCTTTGTCTCGATCTGTAACAGTTAGGTCGAATTTTGGCCTGTAGATGTTACAGGTTGAGACATTTCCCCAGCTAGGTGCCAAACATCTCGATCTGTAACAGTTGGATCGAGTTTTGACCTGCAGATGTTACAGATCGAGACATCCCCCCCCTGCCGGGTTCCAAACGTCTCAATCTGTAACAGTTAGACGTTCTCCAGACCCCTAAACGTTACAGATTTAGACAACCCAGCAACGCCCAAGCATTCGTCTCGATCTGTAACGGGTGGACCGGTTTTTTGTCCCTAAACGTTACAGATCGAGATATAAAGGCAGAAGGCAAGGCAGGCGGCAGATGCCCATCCCCTATTCCCATTCCTGTTTGTAGATGTTGAGTGACTTTACGTAGCGCCCCTGGGCGCCCATGATGTCGCGAACCAGCCGTAAGAAGAAGCTGATACACGAGGTATCGAAGCCATCTTCTAGGTCCTCAGGATGCACGGCGCCAGGCCCGTCGACCGCCGTGTCGCTCAGGCGCGCAATGTCGTAGAGGTAGAGCTGCCCCGCCGTCAGCCAGACATCGTCGACGCACGCGAGGCGCACCGCAATCGCGCCATCGCGCCAGTGCTCCTTTTGCACGATATGCGGATCATA
Source organism: Collinsella sp. LCP21S3_C7 (assembly GCF_052118485.1). NCBI lineage: Bacteria > Bacillati > Actinomycetota > Coriobacteriia > Coriobacteriales > Coriobacteriaceae > Collinsella > Collinsella sp. LCP21S3_C7. The sequence goes on from NZ_JBQKHC010000012.1 coordinate 31,019, forward strand.
GACGTCAAAGCGACGGTCGGTACGCGTGTCACGCAGCGCGACCATACCGGTCGCGGGATCCTTATCCAAAATGCCAAAGCGCGAAAAATAGTGCGTGCCGCGCACCTGCTCGAGCCGTCTGAGCGAGACAGGCGAAAGCGACGCCGGCGGCTCGTCAACATACAGCTCAAGCAGTGTCTTGCCATGGTAATAGGGACGCTCGAACAGCAGCCAATCGGTAAATGCCATGTTATAGGCCATGATTTCATTTTGCGAGGGCTCCTCGCAATAGCTGAGCCATGGATCGACTATCACTTCGAACTGTGTACGCGCCGCCTCCAAAAACTGAAACTTGCGCAGCATCCAAAACTGGGCCATGCCGGCAATATCGTCACCGACGGCCTCGGCCAGACGTCCCCGGTCCAAAACATGATCAGCCATGGCATCCTCCTCAAACTGATAAACCTCAATTTGAGCTTACGAGGAGGGCGGGTGGTCGCCGCCATCACGGGCGAAATGGGCATCGGGCTGCAAACCAGATGCTGACCAAGCGCTTGACGGGATACTTGCAGATTATACAAATTGCCACAAAATCGCGGGTAGAACTAGACGAATCACCCGCGCCGCTGTCCGCAAACAACTAAAGCCGCCACATAAACAGCAGAGCGCAACGAGCGCAAACGCCAACGGGTAGGCAGCCAAACGTCGGCAAACGAGCAAAACGCTCGCAAACCCGCAAGGAGTGTCCCCGGATGCCGGCACGTAAGGAACGTCCCCAGCTGCCGGCACTTGGGGACGCTCCTTATATGCCGGCCGTCGGGGACAGCCCTTGCCGATTCGATTGTTGAGTAACTCCGTGATTGTCTTACAGCCCCAGCGCCTCGGCGACCTCGGCTGCGCAGGCGAGGGCATCGGCCATGGCACTCACCACGAGCGAGCTGCCGTTGCGGGCATCGCCGGCCACATACACCGGCGCGGCATCCGCGGCAACGCCATCCACGCGAGCCGCAAGATGCGAGTCCTCGGAGGCCATCACGGGCAACGGACGGCCCGCCGTGGCAATAGGCACGTCAACAGCGTCGAACACGCCGTGCTCCGGACCCGTAAAGCCACAGGCGATCAGCACCAGCTGGGCCGGCACCTCGTGCTCGGAGCCCGCAATGCGTTCGGGCTTGCCGGCCGACCAGTCCAGATCGACCACGCGCAGGCCCGCGGCAGCGCCCTTCTTGTCCAGCAATACCTCGAGCGTATCCACTCCCCAAGCACGCATCTCGCCGCCCATGGCAGCGATAGCCTCCTGCTGACCGTAGTCGGTCTTCTTAACGTTGGGCCACTGCGGCCAGGAATTGCTCGCCGCACGCTTATCGGGTGCGGCCGGCAAGAACTCAAACTGACGCACACTGCGTGCACCCTGGCGCACCGCGGTACCCACGCAGTCGTTGCCGGTATCGCCGCCGCCAATGACCACAACGTCCAGGCCGCGCGCGTTCACCGCGGGCTCACCGCCATCGAGCACCGACACGGTCGAAGCCGTCAGGTAGTCCACGGCATACACCACGCCCGGGGCATCCACATTCGTAGCCAAAAGACCGCGGGGCGTACGAGCACCGGCAGCCACCACAACGGCGTCAAAACCATTGAGCTTGGCCGCCACCGCAGGGTTCGTAACGTCAGTACCCAGCTCAAAGACAATGCCCAGCTCGCGCATGAGCGCCACGCGGCGCTCGACCACGGACTTCTCGAGCTTCATGTTGGGAATGCCGTACATGAGCAGACCGCCTGGGCGGTCGTCGCGCTCAAACACCGTCACGCGGGCACCGCGACGCGCAAGTTCCCATGCAGCCACCAGGCCAGCCGGGCCGGAGCCCACCACGGCGACCGAGGGCGCGTCCTCCCCTGCCGGCTCAAAGCGACGCGGGCCGCCGTTTGCCCATTCGTGGTCGCTGATCGCGCGCTCGTTATCGTGAATCGTTGTGGGCTGGCCGTCGACCGAACCCAGGTTGCACGCAGCCTCGCACAGTGCCGGGCACACGCGGCTCGTAAACTCGGGCATGGGCGAGGTGAGCGACAGGCGCTCGGCCGCCTCGTCCCAGCGACCGCGATACACCATCTCGTTCCACTCGGGAATCAGGTTGTGCAGCGGACAGCCACTCGGACGCGCCTTGCCAAAGCTCGCACCCATCTGGCAAAACGCCACCCCGCACATCATGCAGCGGCTCGCCTGGGCGCGGCGCGCATCGTCGTCGAGCTCCACATACAGCGGATCGAAATCGCGGCTGCGCTCCTCCACGGGGCGCAGCTCGTGGGTCACGCGATCGATATCAAGAAAAGCACCGGGCTTACCCATGGCACTTACGCCTCCTTCTTGGTCGAAGCAACAGAGCTGACAGCCACGGGCGCACCGCCCGCGACATCAAAGCGAGCGACATCCGCGGCGCTCGCGCGGCCGGTCACGATGTCAAACGCCAACTCCTCGGCCTGCGCGTGCGTCTTGCCCACGGCCTCGGCCGCAGCGACAATCGCCAGCACGCGCTCGTACTCGGTCGGAATGACCTTCACAAAGTGCTTACTCATCGTCTCGAAGCTGTAGAGCAGCTTAATGCCGCGCGGGCTCTGTGTCGCGTCCACGTGCTCCTGGATGAGCGCGCGAATCTGCGCCAGCTCGCCAGCCGTCGGGGCCTTGAGTTCCACGCTCTCGTGGTTCACACGGGCCTCGAGCGTGCCGTACTGGTCAAAGACATAGGCCACGCCACCCGTCATACCGGCGGCGAAGTTCTGCCCGACCTCGCCCAAGATGAGCGCCAGGCCGCCCGTCATGTACTCGCAGCCATGGTTGCCGCAGCCCTCGACCACCACGGTGGCACCGGAGTTACGCACGCCAAAGCGCTGGCCTGCCAGGCCGTTAATAAAGCCGCGTCCGCTCGTGGCGCCAAAGAACGCCACGTTGCCCACGATGATGTTCTCGTCGAACTTGTAGGTCGCATGCGGGTTGGGGCGCACCGACACCTCGCCGCCCGAAAGGCCCTTGCCAAAGTAGTCGTTGGCGTCGCCGCACACGTTGAGCGTAATGCCGCGCGGCAGAAAGGCGCCAAAGCTCTGACCGGCCGAACCATCGCAATCGATGGTGATGGAGCCGGCGGGCAGGCCCTCGGGATGCGCCTTGGTCACCGCATTGCCCAGGATGGTGCCCACGCAACGGTTGACGTTGGCGATATCGGCGCGGAACCGAATCGGGCGCAGGTGTGCACGGGCATCGGCCGTATAGGGCACAAACAACGTGGAGTCGAGCGTCTTGTCGAGCTCGCTGTCCGCAGCCATCTGCGGCAGGAAGTGGCGACCGTCGGCGCCCGGGATATGGGAACCGAACTCGCAGGTCGCGCTCGCCAGCACGGGCGACAGATCAAGCAGGTTGGCCTTGCGGTTGCCCGGTACCTCGATCTGGCGCAGGCACTCGGGATGGCCGACCATCTCGTCGACGGTGCGGAAGCCCAGGCTCGCCATGACCTCACGCAGCTGCTCGGCAACAAAGAGCATAAAGTGCTCAACGTGCTCGGGCTTGCCGCGGAAGCCGCGACGCAGGCGACAGTTTTGCGTGGCGATGCCGGCCGGGCAGGTGTCCTGCTGGCAGTCGCGCTGCATGAGGCAGCCCATGGAGATGAGCGGCATGGTCGCAAAGCCAAACTCCTCGGCGCCCAGCAGGCAGGCGACGGCAACATCGGTGCCGTCCATGAGCTTGCCGTCGGCCTCGAGCACCACGCGGGAGCGCAGGCCGTTTTGCAGCAACGTCTGCTGAGCCTCGGCGAGGCCGAGCTCCAGCGGCAGGCCGGCGTGCCAAATGGAATCGCGCGCCGCGGCACCCGAGCCGCCATTGTGGCCGCTGATCAAGATCTTGTCGGCGGCACCCTTGGCCACACCGGTGGCGATGGTGCCGACGCCGGCCTCGCTGACCAGCTTGACCGACACGCGCGCACCGGGGTTGGCGTTCTTAAGATCAAAGATCAGCTCTGCCAGGTCCTCGATGGAGTAGATGTCGTGGTGCGGCGGAGGCGAGATCAGGCCGATGCCGGGCGTGGACTGACGGACCTCGGCGATCCAGGGGTAGACCTTCTTACCGGGCAGGTGGCCACCCTCGCCGGGCTTGGCGCCCTGGGCCATCTTGATCTGAATCTCGAAGGCACTGCACAGGTAGCGGCTCGTTACGCCAAAGCGCGCACTTGCCACCTGCTTGATGGCGGAGTTCTTGGAGTCACCGTTGGCCAGCGGGGTCTCGCGACGCGGATCCTCGCCGCCCTCGCCCGAGTTAGAGCGTCCATGCAGGCGGTTCATGGCGATGGCCATGCACTCGTGCGCCTCTTTGCTGATAGAACCGTACGACATGGCACCGGTGTTAAAGCGGCGGACGATGTTGCGCGCGGGCTCCACCTCGTCGAGCGAAACCGGCGTGCGGCCGTTGGCATTAAAGTCGAGCAAGTCACGCAGGCGCACGGCACGGCCGGTGCGGTGCAGGCGGGCGCTGTACTCCTTAAAGGTGTCGTAGCTGTCCTCACGACAGGCGGTCTGCAGCAAGTAGACAGTCTGCGGATCAATAAGGTGATCCTCGCCGCCGAGCGGGCGCCACTTGGTCAGACCCAGCGTGGGCAGCTGATCGGGAGCCGGGCTCTTAAGGATAGCGAGCGCGGCGTCGTAGCGCTCGTTTTGCTCGCGCTCAACATCCTCGACACCCATACCGCCCACACGGCTCACCGTGCCGGCGAAGTACGCGTTGACGAACTCCGGCGTAAAGCCCACGGCCTCGAAAATCTGCGCCGAATGGTAGCTCTGCACCGTGGAGATGCCCATCTTGGACATGATGGAAACGATGCCGGCGGTCGCAGCCTTATTGTAGTTGGCGATGCCCTGCTCGACTGTCACGTCCAGATCGCCGTGCGCCGCCAGGTCGCGAATGCACGCATGCGCGTTGTACGGATAGATACCGCTCGCGGAGTAGCCCACCAGCGCCGCAAAGTCGTGCGGAGACACGGCGTCGCCACACTCCACCACGATGTCGGCAAAGGTACGCACGCCGGCGCGGATCAGGTGGTTGTGCACGCAGCCCACGGCGAGCAGTGACGGCACGGGTACCTCGTCCGCTCCGGCGCGATCGCTCAACACCACGATGTTCACGCCGTCGCGGACCGCAGCCTCAACATCCTCTGCAAGCTGCTTGAGCGCAGCCTGTAGCGCGCCCTCGCCGGCATCGCGGCGGTAAACGGCACGGAAACGGCGGGTCTTAAAGCCAACACGGTCAATCGCGCAAATGCGGTCGAACTCCTCCTCGCTCAGCAGCGGGCGCTCCAGACGCACCAGCTGGCAGGCCGTACGAGAATCCTCGAGCAGGTTGCCGTGGTTGCCCAGGTAGAGCGTGGTCGAGGTGACCATATGCTCGCGCAGGGCGTCGATCGGCGGGTTCGTGACCTGGGCGAACAGTTGATAGAAGTAGTCAAAGAACGAGCGCGTCTTCTTGGACAGGCAGGCCAGCGGCGCATCGATACCCATCGAGGCGAGCGGGGCCTTGCCCTGCTGGGCCATGGGGCGCACGACCTCGTCAACATCATCCCAGTGGTAGCCGAGCTTGGCCATACGCACGGCGGCAGGCACCTCGGCATCCTCGGCGGGCGTTGCCGCGGCGGGCTTGTCGAGCGCGTCAACGGTCAGCGTCTCCTCGGCAATCCAGTCGCGGTAGGGCTTTTCCTTGGCATAGCGGGCGCGCAGCTCATCATTGTAGATCACACGACCGCGGGCAAAATCGACCTCGAGCATCTGGCCCGGTCCCAAACAACCGCTTGTCAGGATATTCTCGGGGCGCACCTCGATGGTGCCCACCTCGCTTGCCAGCATAAAGCGGCCGTCGCGCGTCACGTAGTAGCGAGCCGGGCGCAGACCGTTGCGGTCGAGGGCGGCACCCAGCGTACGGCCGTCGGTAAAGGCGATGGCCGCCGGGCCGTCCCAGGGCTCCATGAGCATGGACTGGTAGGCATCGTAGGCGCGACGCTCCTCGCTCAGGTTGTCGTTGTGGTCCCACGGCTCGGGCAGCAACATGGACGCGGCACGCGTGAGCGGACGGCCGTTCATGACCAAAAACTCGAGTACATTATCCAGAATCGCGGAGTCGGAACCCTCGCGGTTGATGATGGGCATCACACGCTCAAGATCATGCTGCAGCACGGGACTGTACAGGTTAGGTTCGCGGGCGCGAATCCAGTTGACGTTGCCCTTGAGGGTGTTGATCTCGCCGTTGTGGATAATAAAGCGGTTGGGATGTGCGCGCTCCCAGCTAGGCGTGGTGTTGGTGGAGTAGCGCGAGTGGACGAGCGCCACGGCCGTCTTGACGGCGGCGTCGTTGAGATCGATAAAGAAGCGGCGCATCTGCGTGGCGACCAGCATGCCCTTGTACACGATGGTGCGCGAGCTCATGGAGCACACATAGAAGATCTTGTCACGCAGGGCAAACTCGGCGTCGGCCTTCTTTTCGATGGTACGGCGGCACACGTACAGGCGACGCTCAAAGGCATCGCCGGCGGGCGTGTCGTCCGGACGGCCCAGGAAGGCCTGCAGGATGGTGGGCATGCAGGCGCGGGCCGTCTCGCCCAGATCGTGAGGGTCGACCGGCACCTCGCGCCAAAAGAGCAGCGGCACGCCGGCCTCGGCACAGCCTTCCTCAAACACGCGGCGGGCATCCTCTACGCCCTTGTCGTCTTGCGGGAAGAACAGCATGGCCACGCCATAGTCGCCCTCTGCCGGCAGAATCTGGCCGCACTTTTGAGCCTCTTTGCGGAAAAAGTGATGCGGAACCTGGAACAGGATGCCGGCGCCGTCGCCGGTATTCTTCTCGAGTCCCGTGCCACCGCGGTGCTCCAGGTTGACCAGAATGGACAGCGCATCGTCCAGAATCTGGTGGTGGCGCTCACCGTTGATATCGGCAAGCGCGCCGATGCCACATGCATCATGGTCGAATTCGGGGCGATAAAGGCCCTGCTGCTGAGCGGAATCTGCCTGCATCGCGATCCTCCCCTAGATATTTAGACAGTCAGTTGAATAGGCATACTAGAAGCATCGCCGGCCCATTGTGTTTCCCGCCCGTTTCGAAACAATTGCGTAACGCACGCCCTACGAGTGGACACCGCCGACCTCAAGGGCAACGACGAGGGCCCCAGGTTCGGCCTGTAAGCTCACCGCTTCAAACATCTCAATCTGTAACAGGAAGACCCAATTTCGACGACTAACTGTTACAGATTGAGATGTTCTCGAGAGACGGTTCCGAATGTCTCAATCTGTAACACGAAGGGCCGGTTTTGGCGGTCAGCTGTTACGGATCGAGATTTTCCATAGGACCATTTCTTCCTGTCTCGATCTGTAACACCTAGGCCCAATTTCCATCCCTAGTTGTTACAGATCAAGACATTTCGGCAACCCCCTTTTACCATCACAACAATTTTGTTAGTCATGGTCAAATTTTGAGCCTAAAACGGGTATCCTTTGCGGCGTCAAACAAACGGCACGCAGGAGTGCACCATGATCGACCATCTCAAACATCACTTTGGCTCCCCGCGCACCGGCGGCCACGGCGGACTCGACATCGCACGGCATATCGGCCCCGGGCTGCTCGTGACCGTCGGCTTTATCGACCCGGGCAATTGGGCCTCCAATATGGCCGCCGGCTCGCAGTTTGGCTACGCGCTGCTGTGGATCGTCACGCTGTCCACGATCATGCTCATCGTGCTGCAACACAACGCGGCTCACTTGGGCATCGCCACGGGCATGTGTCTTGCCGAGGCCACGACGCGCCACCTGCCCCGCCTCGTCGGGCGTGCGATACTCGGCAGCGCATATCTAGCCACGGTCGCCACCGCCATGGCCGAAGTCCTGGGCGGTGCGATCGCACTTCAAATGCTCTTTGGCCTGCCCGTACGTGCCGGCTGCATCATCGTGGCGGCAGCATCGATTGGCATGCTCATGACAAGCTCCTACAAACGCGCCGAACGCTGGATCATCGCCTTCGTGGGCGTGGTGGGACTTTCGTTTTTAGCCGAGCTTCTGCTGGTCAAGGTCGACTGGCCGCAAGCCGCCACAGGCTGGATTACACCCAGTATGCCCACCGGCTCAGTCGCGATTATCGTAAGTGTCCTAGGCGCGGTCGTTATGCCCCACAACCTCTTCCTGCACTCCGAGGTCATCCAATCCATGCACTTCGAAGGCCAAGGCGAGCAGGTTATCGAAGAACGCCTGCACTACGAGCTCTTCGACACGCTCTTTTCGATGGGTGTGGGCTGGGCAATCAACTCGGCCATGGTCATCCTGGCCGCAACGACCTTCTTTGCGCACGGCATTGTCGTAGACGACCTCGCCGTCGCAGCGGCCACGCTCTCCCCCATTCTGGGCCCGGCAAGCTCGACCATCTTTGCGGTGGCACTGCTGTTTGCGGGCATATCGAGTAGCGTGACGGCGGGCATGGCGGCGGGCACCATCACCGCGGGCATATTCGACGAGGAATACGACATCCACGACCGACATTCCTCGATCGGAGTGGCGGCCTGTTTCGTCGGCGCAGTAGCGGCGTGCCTGATCGTCCCGAATCCTTTTGAGGGTCTCATTTGGAGTCAGGCACTGTTGTCGCTTCAGCTGCCGATTACGGTCTTTGTGCTCATACGACTCACCAGCTCGCCCCGCGTCATGGGCAAATACGCCAACTCGCGCCCGCTCAACGCGTTGCTCGTAGGGATCGGTGTCATCGTGACGATTCTCGACATCGTGCTGCTAACGGGGATGTAATGGGATGGCGTGACTGTCCAGATATAACGTCTCAATCTGTAACACGTGAACCCGTTTTGAGCCCTTAGATGTTACAGATTGAGATTTTCTGAGAGATAGTTTCAGTTTGTCTCGATCTGTAACAAGTGGACCCAATTTCCGCGCCCAGATGTTACAGATCGAGATATTTCTTCAGCCCCAACCTTTTGTCTCGATCTGTAACAAGTAGAGGGGGTTTACGTGCCTAAATGTTATAGATTGAGATTTTGAGAATGATGGTTTTGGTTTGTCTCGTTCTGTAACAGGAAGACCCGTTTTGAGCCGCTAGATGTTGCAGGTTAAGACAAAAGGTCGGCCGGACTCACAACAGACAGGATCGGCTAATAGCAGCCGTGATCCCTTGGGGACGGAGGAAAAGGGCCCCGGCCGAGAATTCGACCGGGGCCCTTGGACAGAGCTATATGTTGCTGCAAGTCGTGTGTCTACGAGCTACTCCTCGACGAGCTCAAACTGATCGGGACCGACGCCACACACCGGGCACACGTAATCCTCGGGCAGTTCGGGCGTGTCGACCTCTACCTCGTAACCGCAAACAGTGCACACGAACTTGTACGTCTTCTTTTCCTCGGCCATGATGTTCTCCTCTCGAACGTGGCTGCTGATGTACTTTGCTTATTAGTATATATTCTTAATAATATAATGCAAGCGGTTTTACCGCATTTCTACCCTTGGTACGAAGACGCCTTGGGCGGCGTCTTGCCCTTCAGGACCTTATGGTAGTAATCGTAGGTGAGCGGCGTCTCGTCGCTCAGGCGCTCGGCATCCTCGACCTCGCCGATAAACAGTAGATGCGTGCCCACATCCACTGTGTCGATCAAACGGCAGCTAAACAAGGCCGCCGCATGCTCGGGAACATAGGGCATGCCCAGTGCGGTCTCGCGCGTCTCGTACTTGGCAAATTTGCCATAGTTGCTGCTGGTACGGAATCCAAAGTTACCAATGTAGGGCATATCGGCCGTCTGATCGATCACGGTCAGCGCAAAGGCCTTGGCAGACGAGATAACACTAGACGTGACATTTTCCTTGTTCACGGCAACCGAAATGCGCGGCGGCGTGGACGTCACCTGCACCGCGGTGTTGATAATGCAGCCGGCGCGCGATCCATCTGCCGCGGCACTCACCACATACAGCCCGCACGGCATCGTAAAGAACGCAGCTTTATCCAAAACGATCACTCCCCTAACTCGGAATTGAGCCTTGCAGACGTATATACCCACAATGAGACATATGTGTCAGAACGGTAAGAAAAATGAGCCACACGCAGTTGCGGTGAAAAAGTCCCTGTTTAAGCCTGGATACCCAACAAACAGGAACTATTCCACCGCAACTTGCGAGGAGCAGACCGGGAGTACGACAACAGTGATGGATGAACATCCCCGCCCGCCCGGATATCAACCCTTAGCGATTACGCTCCTTAAGCGCGCGATCGATTTCGCGCTGAACGTCACGTTTGGCCATGTCCTCGCGTTTGTCGTAGAGCTTTTTGCCACGGCCCAGGCCCAACAGCAGCTTAACGCGACCATCGGTATTAAAGTAGAGCTCGAGCGGCACCAGTGCATAGCCGCGGTTGCGCAGTTTGCCGTCAAGAAAATCAATCTCCTTGCGATGCAGCAGCAGACGGCGCCGGCGATCGGGATCACGGTTCCACACGCCACCGTGACTATAGGGATGGATGTGCAAACCCACCAGCCAGCACTCGCCGCCGCGAATCAGCGCAAAAGTATCGGTAATCTGACAGGCGCGCTCGCGAATCGACTTGACCTCGGTACCGCTCAGCTCAATGCCGCATTCGAATGTCTCGTCGATAAAGTATTCGTGATGCGCCGAACGATTCTTGGAGATGAGCTTGCGCTCGCGCTTACTGGGCATCGCCGGCCTCCTCGGCGTCATCGGCTTTCCCGCTCGCGGCCTCGCGTTTGGCCTTGCGCTCGGCGTTGAGCTCGGCATCGCTTTCGCGCACCAGCTTAATGATCGCCGCGCATGCCTCCTCTCCCACCAGGTCGCGGGCACGGACCGTCAGGCGTGTAGCCTCCTGCTTGTCACCGTCGCTCGCAGCGTCGGTCGCACACATAATCAGACAAATGGCAATCTCGGCCGAAGGCGAGGTCGGTACGCCCTGTAACGCCAGCTCGCCCATCACATGCTCATCACTCTCGTCGGCGGCATCCGGATAGGTGGCATGGATCTTGCTGAGCAAGCGCGTCGTATGTGAATCGCCAGGGGCCAAGCGCAGCGCCAGACGTGCGCAACCCACGGCCGCCGAGACGTTCTCAGTCTCGGGCTCCAAAAAGTACTGGCCCAAGTTGGCGTAGGCGCGGGCGGCGCACCTGCCGTCACTCGCACGCTCCAGCACCGAAAACGAAAGCGAAGCCCACTCCTGCTTGTCCTCGAGCGCACGGAACAGCTCGGCCAGATCCAGTCGGTAGTTGCAGTTCATGGGGTCCCAGCGCACGGCCTGCATCAAGGCATTGCGGGCGCTCACATAATCCTGCTGACGGATGTAGGCAAACGCCATGTCGGAGTACAGGCGGTCAAACGGCACCTCGACCTGCACCAGCTCGCGTGGATCCTTTTCCACACGGCGGTAGGCCAGGCGCTCAAACTTGCTATCGAAGCTAAAGTACTGGCGGTTCTCCTCCGTTTTGCACTCGGCATCGATATACTCCTCGGCGAGCTCCACCAAACGCTCCAGCAGCGGCGTCGCCGTGGCCAGGTCTCCCTGCGCCAGGTAATTCTCGGCATACGTAATGTCTTGTAGGCTGATGGGCAGGTCCATGGCAACTCCTCGGTCCAGGTGAAACGCGGCTCATTTCACACATGCGGTGCATACACAAAACCCGGGTCTCTTGCGAGGCCCGGGCATTCAATTTGTGGTAGCCCGTACCAGATTCGAACTGGTGATCTCCGCCTTGAGAGGGCGGCGTCCTAAACCGCTAGACGAACGGGCCATATGTAGCAAATGCAATGGCTGGGATGGAGGGAGTCGAACCCCCATTGACGGAACCAGAATCCGCTGTCCTGCCATTAGACGACATCCCAATGACTGCATCGCTGCGCTCGGCTGTGCCTTTGCGCAAGAAAGAAATATACGGGAAGCATCGCGATGACGCAAGTCTTTATTTTGACTTTTTTAAAATTGGCCTGTTTTTAGCCAACCCGTGAAGGACCTGTGAAGCGACACATCTGCCCCTTATGGACAAAGGATGGCGAAGCGATACTTCGACAAGCACGCATAGCTCTTCGGCCCGCACGGGTGGCCGCGGTTCAAAAACTGACCGGAGCAAGCCTGTCAGCGAAAACTGTATCCCAAAATCGGCATCCAAAACGGGATACAGCTTCCCCGCAGTCGCTACAGCAACGCCTCGGTCCAAGCCGGCTCTTTGAAGCCGGGAATCGCAAAAGCATCGCCCACCAGCAGCGGGCGCTTAACCAGCATGCCGTCAGTCGCGAGTAGCTCAAAGCACTCCTGGTCCGTCATGCCAGCGTCCAGACGAGCCTTGAGTCCCAGCTCGCGATACTTCATGCCCGACGAGTTAAAAAAGCGTCGCACCGGCAATCCCGACCGCGCAACCCACGCGGAAAGCTCCTCGGCTGTTGGGTTATCCGCTACGATATCGCGATCGATATACTCAACCCCGTGCTCATCCAGCCATGCCTTAGCCTTTTTACAGGTAGAGCACTTGGGATACTCAACAAATAGCACTGCCACAGGAATCTCCTCTTCGTAAAGACGCATGTCTGGGTAAGCGCCGATGCGTCGATGGCGCGTATCGACAGTTGACATTGTAACCGGTTGCCATAAAGAGTATCCAACGATGCCGGTAGTATCTTGGGTATCCAGACACGTCTTGCATGGGCGCCGATGGGACGAGTGGCATAACGCGCCAACGCGGCCACCAGCAGCACCAGCACGATAGCGGTGACATCGCCCGCAGCATCGAAACCCAGGTCAATAATGTCGAAGTGCCTGCCGGGAACAAAAATCTTATGCACCCGGTCGCCAACCAAGTTTTTTCTGGCCAAACTAATGGATGAGCTTAAAGTCCAAGTGCCCGCGGGTCGTGTTGACGCGCGAGACCTCGATGATCACGCGTTGCCCCAACTCAAAACGGCGCCCCGTGTCGGCACCCGTCAACGTGAGCGCGTCCTCGTCAAACTCGAACCACTCGCTTCCCAAACTCTTAATCGAGACCAAGCCCTCGACCTGTGTCAGGTCGAGGCGCACAAAGAGGCCCATGCTGCTGACCCACGAAATGGTTCCGGCATAGCGCTCGCCCAGACGATCCTCGTAATACTGGGCAATCTTGATCTTTTGCGTCGCATGGCTGGCGGAGTCCGCCGCACGCTCGGCATCGCTGCATGCACGGCAAATCTGCGGCAAGATGCGCGGCAGCGACTCGCGACCCTTGCCGATCAGCCGCGGCGTGCGCGCCAAGGCATCCTTGCCGCCCAGCTGCTCATACGCCAGCTGCAGTTTGAGCACACGATGGACAACAAGGTCCGGATAGCGTCGGATAGGGCTCGTAAAGTGGCAGTAGCACGGCGCGGCGAGCGCAAAGTGGCCCTCGTTGCGCGGCTTGTACAGCGCGCGCTGCATGCTGCGCAATAGCAACGTGTTGACAAGCGGGGCATTTGCCGTGCCAGCGGCAGCGTCAACCGCCGCCTGCAGCTCATCGGGACTTCCCAGGGCAATGCCGGCCGCGCGGCGATCGTCGATGATACCCAGCTGCGCCAGCGCCACAGCGGCCCCGTGCAAGCTGTCGGGGCTGGGATCCTCATGCACGCGATAGCATGCCTCAATATCGCGGTCTGCCAGCCACTCGGCAACGCACTCGTTGGCAAGCAGCATAGCTTCCTCGATGAGCGACGTGGCACACGAGCGCTCGCGGGCCACGATCTGCACGGGAATGCCGTCCTCGTCCAGCAAAGCGCGAATCTCCGCCGTGTCAAAGTCGACCGAGCCGCGCGCACGGCGAATGCGACGGCGTCGCTCGGCAAGCTCGTTGGCAGCGACTAGAAAATCGCTCAGATCCACGTCGTAGTCGCGGGCAGTCTCTTCGCCAGTCAAACCGCGCTCAAGCGCCTCCTCGCGCGACGCCTCGGCTGCAGCAACATCCTCGGCGGCACCTTCCAACACGGAGTACTCCACCGCACCGGCACGCACCAGCAGTGCCTCGGCACCGTCATAGTCCATGCGCACGCGCGAGCGAATCACGCTGGGATACGGATCGTAGTGGCGGACGTGCCCCTGCGCATCGAGCTCGATGTCAACGGTAAACGCCAGGCGATCCTCGTCGGGGCGCAAGGAACACAGGTCATTCGACAGGCGCTCGGGCAACATGGGGAGCACGCGATCGGCAAGGTACACCGACGTCGTGCGATGGCGAGCCTCTAGGTCGATGTGTCCATCCCAGGCCACATAATGCGATACATCGGCGATATGGACACCCAGCTTGTAGCCGCCCTGCGGCGTGCGCTCCAACGAGATGGCGTCGTCAAAGTCGCGCGCGTCGACCGGATCGATCGTGATGATAAAACGGTCGCGCAGATCACGGCGAAGTGGGTCCTTAAGAGCTGTCGCCACGTCGAGCGATAGCTCCTCGGCCTCGGCAAGGGCGGTCTCGGGATAACTATCGGTATAGCCGTAACGAGCCATGACATATTGAACGCCCAAGTCGGGTGCATCGTCGCCGCCAATGCGGCGCTCAAGAGTCACGGTGCCCGATTCCAAGCGCGTCGGATAGCTCAAAATGCGTGCGACGACTGCATCGCCCGGATGCACGCCCAAACGCTCCGCCGAAGTATCCTCAGGCAAAATAAAGAAATCGGCCTTGAGACGCGAATCAAGCGGCTCGATCACACCGAGGGGGCCTGCCGTCTGATACGTGCCCACCACGCTTATGGCCGCGCGCTCGACAACGCCCTCGATCACGGCACGGCGATCGCCGCGCGGTCCGGTCTTAATGCTCACGGCCACGATGTCGCCGTCCATAATCTCGCGCTTGCCGCGACCCATAACCTTATAGTCGCCATTATCGGTGACAACATAGGCGCTATGCTCATGGAGCTGCACGCGGCCCGTCAGGCTGGGACGCCGCTCGCTGCGCACCGGCGCGCGCTTGTTGCGAGCGCTACGCTTATGTTTGTTATTGCGCCCCATGGCGCCTCCTTACTATCTGTTGCGGGGCCCGCAGGCGCAACCGCATCATGTCAAAACACCGTGCAGGCCTAAACCGCACGCATCAAAGAGTCTACCCAATCGACAACAGGGCACGCACCTCGCGTCATGATCCCTATGTGACGGAGAAAATCGAATTATCGAGACAAGCCGAACTGCCGGTGAGCCCTTTTCCTCCGTCGCACGGGATCAAAAAACGGGCCGCCCCAAGCGGGACGGCCCGTTAGCAAAACTAATTCCAGCTGTGTCTACACGCGCAGGTAGCGACGCATGGCAATGGCGGAACCAAAGAGACCGATGATCACGCCGACCAGGATCAGTGCGGCATACGTCACCAGGTAGTATTGCATCGGCAGCGCAAACGACATCCAGCCAATGCTCTCCTGAAGACGCGGAACCAACAGGTTGCGAAGCAGCTCCAAAACACCGATGGAAAGCAGCGAGCCCAAAACGGCCTGCAGCACGCCCTCGGTGATAAACGGACCGCGAATAAAGCCATTGCTGGCGCCCACCAGGCGCATGATAGCAATCTCGCGGCGGCGAGCCGTAATCGACAGGCGAATCGTGTTGTTGATAAAGATGAACGCGATAAACGTCAGCAAACCAACAAGCACAACGGCAGCGATGCGGATGTAGTTCGTCACCTGGAACAGGCGGCTCACTTCCTCCTGACCGTACAGAACGCTCGCATCAACGTCACCGTCATCCGCGATCTTCTGGAAATCGGAGTTCTTCTTGAGCTTCTTGGCCGTGCTCTCGACCTGGGACGGATCGTCCATCTCGATCGCGAACGAAGCAGGCAGCGGATTCTGGCCGTCAAGTGCGCTCAGAGTGGCGTCGGCGTTACCCGACATCTTGCTCGTGTACTCGGCCAGCGCGTCGTCCTTGTCCTTATAGGTCACGGACTTAACGTTGTTCCACGTCTTGAGCTCACTCTCGAAAGCCTGGACGTCGGCCTGGTCGGCGTCATCGCTAATAAACGCGTTGATAACAACCTGGTCCTCAACGGTGCCGATCACGGAGTTCAGCATCGCGGAACCCATGATGAACAGGCCGATGATAAACAGCGAAAGGAAAATCGTGATGACGGCGCCGAGCGAGGTGGTCCAGTTACGGAAGAAGTGGCTCATTGCCTCTTTGAGCGAATAGCCCACGTTAGTTGGTGCCATAGTTGCCGTAACCTCCCCTCTCCTGGTCGCGGATTACGTGGCCGCCCTCGAGGGCGATCACGCGACGATGCATACTATCGACCATCTCGCGATCGTGGGTAGCCACGATCACGGTCGTACCGGTGCGGTTAATGCGCTCGAGCAGCTTCATGATGCCGAGCGAAATTGCCGGGTCGAGGTTGCCCGTTGGCTCGTCGCAAATCAGCAGCGGCGGACGGTTGACCATGGCGCGGGCGACGGCCACACGCTGTTGCTCGCCGCCGGAAAGCTGATCGGGCAGCGAGTCCATCTGATCGGCCAAACCGACCAGACGCAGTACCTCGGGCACCTGGCTGCGAATGACGCCCTTGGGCTTGCCTATGCACTGCAGGGCAAACGCCACGTTTTCATAGGCGGTCTTTTGCGGCAGAAGCTTAAAGTCCTGGAACACGGCACCAATCTGGCGGCGCAAGAAGGGAACCTTGCGGTTCTTGATTTTCATGAGATCCTGACCGGCGACCAAAATGCGACCGCTCGTAGGCCTGACATCACGGTTGAGCGTGGAAAGCAGCGTGGTCTTACCCGATCCGGAATGACCGACCAAGAAGACGAACTCACCCGGATAGATCTCGATGTTGATGTCGTCGAGTGCGGGCTTGTTGGGCTGTGCCGGGTAGATCTTGGTGACATGCTCCATCAGAATGACGGGCTCGACACCGGCCTGCTTGGCCATCTTCTTGCGACTTGCCTGCGGATCGATAGGCGCGAACACCGACGTAAAATCGGGGTTGTTGAGCGCGTTGTCAAGACTTGCGACCTCGGCAGCCTGATCATTCTCGACCATGGGCGCAGCGGGCTGCGTAGGATCGGGAATGCCGGCAAAGAGGCCGGACTGCGCCGGCTGCGGCACGGGCGTAGCAGGAACCATGGGATCGGGAATGCCCGCCATGGTCGGCTGAGGCTCGGCTGACGTCTGAGGCTGGTTCACGCGAGCAGTCACCTTTTGGACGGGCTCAAAGCCCGCAGCGGCGGAAAGCTCGACATCGCTGGGGGGATTGTAGGCAAAGGGATCGGATGCCGGCCGTGCCTGATCTGCCGGCTGTGCGGGGGCCTGGGCAATATGCTGGCCCTCTGAATCCGGAGTGGCGAAACGTGTGCCCGGGACACCTTGCCGTGTCTTGGGGGCCTCATCGCCCGCACCGGAGGTACGGAAGTGGTTACCCACTGGTGCTCCTTATCATCGTGCGTTTAAACTACATGAGCGCTTTGTATTTTAGCAGCATTAGCTTCGCTGCACATAAGACGCACGGTTTTGCAACCCCCACCAGCCTCCGGACGGGGCTCGCTTTGAAAACGTCCTCGCGCATAAAACCTGCTTATCTTGCTCCTGCGGAGCTCCAGATAAGCAGGTTTCGCGCTGCGGATTGTTTTCAAAGCGGGCCCCGTCCGGAGGCTTTCGCCAACATCACCGTTGGAGGCGTCAGGCTGAGTTGCACTCTGCTGGCCTGGGCCCGCTTCCCGGAGGAAGCCCTTGCTTGGTGCGGGCCCGATTTGTTTGTTGCCGAAAAAACAGGGGCGCCCTCTTTGGGGGCGCCCCTGTTCTGGCTTGCTTACGGTTGCTAAAGCGATACTTTGCCTCGTCTTGCCCTAGGCCAAGAACTCCTTGGTGGTTGCCACGATGTTGGCGGCATCCAGGCCGTACTTGTGCAGGAGCTCGGCGCCCGGACCGGACTCGCCAAAGGTATCGTTGACGCCAATCTTCTTGAGCGGCGTCGGGCACTGCTCGCAGAGCACGTCGGCAACGGCGCTGCCCAGGCCGCCGATCACGGAGTGCTCCTCGACGGTCACGACGTGGCCGGTCTTGGCGGCGCTCTTGACGATCAGATCGGCGTCGATGGGCTTAATGGTGTGCATGTTGATGACCTCGGCGTCGATGCCCTCGGCAGCGAGCTGCTCGGCAGCCTCGAGAGCCTCGCCAACCATCAGGCCGCAGGCGATGATGGTCACATCGGCGCCCTCACGCATGACGATGCCGCGGCCCAGCTCGAACTTGTAGGTCTCGGGGTCGTTGATGACCGGCGAGGCCAAACGGGCAAAGCGCATGTACACGGGGCCGTCGCACTCGTAGGCGGCGCGGACCACGGCGCGGGCCTCCACGTCGTCGGCCGGGACAATCACGGTCATGCCAGGGATAACACGCATAAGGGCGATATCCTCGCAGCACTGGTGCGTGGCACCGTCCTCGCCCACCGAAATACCGGCGTGCGTGGCGCCGATCTTGACGTTGAGGTGCGGATAGCCGATGGAGTTACGGACCTGCTCAAAAGCGCGGCCGGCGGCAAACATGGCAAAGGTGCTCGCGAAGGCGGTACGACCGGTGGTCGCGATACCGGCGGCGACACCCATCAGGTTGCTCTCGGCAATGCCCACGTCAAAGAAGCGGTCGGGGCAGGCGGCCTTAAACTTACCGGTCTGCGTGGCGGCGGCCAGGTCGGCGTCGAGGACCACAAAGTCGTCGTGCTCGGCAGCGAGCTCAACGAGGGCCTCGCCGTAGCTTACACGCGTGGCGATTTTCTTGACGTCTGCCATCCTAGAGCTCCTCTCCGGCGGCCGTGAGCTCTGCCATGGCCTGCTCAAACTGTTCATCGTTGGGGGCCTTGCCGTGCCAACCAACCTGGTTTTCCATAAAGGAAACGCCCTTGCCCTTCATGGTCTCGGCGATAATGGCGGTAGGCTGACCCTTGGTGGCGCGAGCCTCGGCAAAGGCGGCGCGAATCTGACCGAAGTCGTTGCCGTCGGCGAGCTCCACCACGTGGAACTTAAAGGCGCGGAACTTGTCGGCGAGCGGCATGGGATCGTTGACCTCCTCGACGGGACCGTCAATCTGCAGGCCGTTGTGGTCAACGATCACGCAGAGGTTGTCGAGCTGCTGATTGCCGGCAAACATGGCGGCCTCCCAGACCTGGCCCTCCTCGCTCTCGCCGTCGCCCAGCAGGGCGTACGTGCGGTAAGTATCGCCCCAGTGCTTGGCGGCGACGGCCATGCCCACGGCGGCGGAGATGCCCTGGCCCAGCGAGCCGGTGGACATGTCGACGCCCGGGGTGTCGTTCATGTTGGGGTGGCCCTGCAGGTGGCTGCCGATATGGCGCAGCGTCTCGAGGTCCTCCTTGGGGAAGAATCCGCGCTCGGCGAGCACGGCGTACAGACCCGGAGCGCAATGGCCCTTGGAGAGCACAAAGCGGTCGCGGTCGGCCTTGCGAGGATCGGCCGGGTCGACATTCATTTCCTCAAAGTACAGATAAGTCATGATGTCGGCAGAGCCGAGCGAACCGCCCGGATGGCCGGACTTGGCAGCGTGCACGCCGGTGACGATGCCCTTCCTTACCTCGTTGGCAACCTTTTTGAGCTCTTCGTCGCTCATTGTGCCTTCCTTTCATCCTCTTTAGACAAGATGCGCACGGCGCAGAAGGTAATCCCAACCCTGCCACAATGCACGTGCGCCATTCATTATGCTGGAAACTGAAGGCTTTACCAGAGTTTTTATCATTATTTGAATAATTTAGCTGGCAGACCCGCTGATGAATCGGTTTATCAATGTGAACGTCTTTTGGATGGAGCGCAGTCTGCCCTACGCGTTAATGTCCTTGAACCCCTCGCCGAAGGCTTCCGTAACGTCGGCAACCGTCACGATAGCTTGAGGATCGCGCTCGCGCACGATGGTCTTGAGTGTATTGAGCTCGCGGCGGCTAACGATCACCATAATCACCGGCTTCTCAGCGCCCGAATACATGCCGGTCGCCTTAAATTTAGTGCAGCCGCGACCCAGGCCATACATGATATCGGCCGCGATATCGGGGAAATTCTCCGAGATGATGAGCACCATACGGCGCTTGTTGCCGCCATCGACCACAGCGTCGATCACATAGCCGCTAATTACCATCGAAAGCCCTGCATACAGCGCGTTCTCCAGAGAGAAAACGGGGGCCGATGCCGCGCATACGGCGACATCGATCGCCATGACGGTCGAACCCACCGGCAGCGAGGTATTACGCGAGATAATCTGGCCGATGGTGTCGGAGCCGCCGGTGTTGGCGCCGGCGCGTAACACCATGCCGTAACCAATGCCCGTGATAATGCCGCCCCACATAGCGGGAAGCATCAGGTCTGCATCTGCCAGAGGCGCTACAAACGGGGCAAACAGGTCGGTAAAGAAGCCCAGTAGTACAAAGCCTGTCGCCGTCTGTACCACATAGAACATGCCGCCCTCGCGCATTACGACCAGCAACAGCAAGGCGTTCATCACGATGGTTTGGATACCGACGGGCAGCGACACGCCCCGCGCGGCACCGACCGCCTGGATAATAGTCGCAAGGCCCGTAACGCCACCGGCGGCAAGACCGTTGGGAATCAAAAACAGGTCGGTCGCGATGGCCGCCAAAGCGCACCCAAGCATAATCTGGGGCAGATCGTGGAAGAAGTTCATTGAAAGAATGCGCTTAATATCCAGACGATATGCCATGCTACCTCCCTCAAAAAAGCGCACCCCATTGGGTGCGCATTGAACTTCTTACCGTATTCGATTCTACCGATTCGCCGAGGAAAAACCACCCCGCGGCGGGTTTGCTCTGGATATAAAACCGCCTGTCCAGAGTTTAGTGTCGGTCCGTGACTCACCCGGGGCTTAAGCGGACGGAGACTCCGCATCAGCATTGCCGGTAGCCCAACGATGGTAGCCGATCACAAACGGATCCAAGTTGCCATCGTCGAGAACGGCGTCGACGTTGCTGGTCTCCACGCCCGAGCGCAGGTCCTTGACCATCTGATACGGATAGAGCACGTAGCTGCGGATCTGGTTGCCAAAGCCAATCGTAGTCTTGGGACCGCGGATCTCGTCGAGCGCCTCGGCGCGCTTCTCGAGCTCAATCTCGTACAGGCGGGCCTTGAGAATCTGCATACACGCGGCCTTGTTCTGAATCTGGCTGCGCTCATTTTGGCAGGTCACTACAATGCCGCTGGGAAAATGCGTCACGCGCACGGCGGAGTCGGTGGTGTTGACGCCCTGGCCGCCCGGGCCGCTTGCGTGGTACACGTCGACGCGGATATCGTCGGGGTTGATCTCGATATCGATATCGTCGGGCAGCACCGGAATGACCTCGACGCCGGCAAACGTAGTCTGTCGACGCTTCTTGTCATCGGTGGGGCTAATGCGCACCAAACGGTGAACGCCGGCCTCGGCACGAAGCATACCGAAGGCATCCTTGCCCTCAACGGTAAAGGTCGCGCGATCAATGCCAATGACCTCGGCAGCAGGGCAATCGTTGATTGTGACCTTCCAGCCGCGGCGTTGGCAGTACTTCATGTACATCTTAAAGAGCATGAAGGTCCAGTCCTGCGCCTCCAAGCCGCCCTGTCCGGGCTTGATGGTCACAATCGCGTCACCGTGATCGAACTCGCCGGTAAACCAGCTCGAAAGTTCGAGCTCATCGATGGCGCGCGCCAGACGATCAGCCGTGGCGGCAGCCTCCTCACGCAGTGCAGCGGCATCGGGGTCATCGCCCATTTCCTCGGCAAGTTCCAGCGCCGCGCGGGCATCGGAGAGCTCGCCGCGCGCGGTATCCACGGCGGCGATATCCTCCTTGGCGCGCGCAATCTCTTCCATCGTGGCGCGAGCGGCATCGGCGTCGTCCCAAAAGCCGGGAGCGACGCTCTTGGCCTCAAGCTCGGTCACGTGGGTGCGCTTCTCGTCCAAATGGAGATACGACTCAACCTCGCCGAGCCGGTCCGCAAACGCGTCCAGCTCGGCGGGCGTTACCTCTAAAGCCTCGGCCATTAACGATTCCTGCCGTGGCAGTACTTGAACTTCTTGCCGCTGCCGCAAGGGCACGGTTCGTTGCGACCCACGTTGACATACGGGTCGTCGCTCTCGGACTTGCGGTAGGTGGTCACCTTAGCGCCGTTGTTGACAGCTGCCGGTCCGCCCTGGACGGCCGTGCGAGCCTGTGCCCGTGCCTCCTTGCGCAGGACCGAGTTGCCGTTGTCGCCATCGACGTCGGCGGGGCCGGAGAAGCGCGCACCCTCGAGCGCGGGGTCCTCCTTGCGCTCCACAGCCTGCGGGGCGGCCTTGATCTCGATGCGCAGGACGGTGCGCAGGTAATCCTCGTACATGGTGTCAACGAGCATCTGGAAGGCACCATAGGCCTCAGTCTTGTACTCGACCAGCGGGTCGCGCTGACCAAAGCCGCGCAGTCCGATACCGGTCTTGAGATAGTCCATCTCCTGCAGGTAGTTCATCCAGCGGGTATCGATGACGCGCAGCATGACCTGAGTATTGAGCTCGCGCATGAGGTCCTCGCCCAGGCGCTCGGCCTTCATGTTGTAGCACTTCTCGACGTAGGCTAGGACATCGGCAGCCAGGGCCTCGTAATCCTCGTCGGGGAACTTGGGCGTATCGATATGGCCGGTCAGCTCCACAACCCACTTGCGCAGGCCATCGAGGTCACGCTCGCCGTCGTGGCTGTCCTTAGCGCAAAACTCCTGCACGCAGCGGTACACGGTGTCGTGCATGACCTCGGTGATGTGGTCGGTCAGGTCCTTACCGTCCAGAATCTTGTTGCGCTCGGCGTAGATAACCTGGCGCTGCTTGTTCATCACGTCGTCGTACTCAAGAACGCTCTTGCGCATGGAGAAGTTGATGCTCTCGACCTTGTGCTGGGCGCTCTCGACGGCCTTGGAGATGATCTTGTGCTGGATGGGCATGTCGTCGCCCATTTCTGCCGTGACCATCATCTTGGAGACGCGGTCCATCTTGTCGCCACCGAACAGGCGCATCAGATCGTCCTCGAGCGACAGGTAGAACTGGGTCTCGCCCGGATCGCCCTGACGGCCAGAACGGCCACGCAGCTGATTGTCGATACGGCGGGACTCATGGCGCTCGGTGCCGATGACGGTCAGACCGCCGGCCGCAAGCACGCGCTCGCGCTCGGCCTTGCAGGTCTCCTTGGCCTCGGCGTTAAACTGCTCGAGCTGCTCGGGCGTCACGTCCTCCATGGTCAGGCCCTCGTACTCCAGGCGCTCGCGCACCAGCTCGTCGGGGTTGCCGCCCAGCAAGATGTCCGTACCACGACCGGCCATGTTGGTGGCGATGGTCACGGCGCCGTAACGACCGGCCTGGGCAACGATATGAGCCTCGCGCTCGTGGTGCTTTGCGTTGAGGACCTCGTGTGCGATGCCGCGTTTGGTAAGGGCTGCCGACAGCTTCTCGGAACTCTCGATGGAGACGGTACCGACCAGGACCGGCTGGCCCTTGGCGTGACGCTGCTCGACATCATTGGCAACGGCGTTGTACTTGGCCTGGATGGTGCGGTAGACCAGGTCCTCGTGATCGACACGCTGCACGGGCTTGTTGGAGGGGATGACCTCGACGGGCAGCTTGTAGATCTCGCGGAACTCGGCGTCCTCGGTAAGCGCCGTACCGGTCATGCCGGAGAGCTTGTCATACAGACGGAAGTAGTTCTGCAGGGTGATGGTAGCCAGCGTCTGGTTTTCCTCGCGCACGAGCACGCCCTCTTTGGCCTCGATAGCCTGATGCAGGCCCTCGGAGTAGCGACGGCCCTCCATGATGCGGCCGGTGAACTCATCGACAATCTTGACCTCGCCGTTGGTAACGACGTACTGCTTGTCGCGGTGGAACATGTATTGGGCCTTCAACGCCTGCTGCAGGTGGTTGACCAGCTGGCCCGAAAGGTCGGCGTAGATGTCCTCGATACCCAGGCGGCGCTCGATCTTCTTGAGGCCGCGCTCGGTGGCGGCAATGGTGTGCTTGGCCTCGTCCATGACGTAGTCGCCCGTGGGCTCCACGTCCTCGGTGGCGGTGAGCATATCGTGCGACACGTCCTCGCCGCGCTCCAGACCGCGCACGGCGCGCGCGAAGTCCTTGTAGGTGCTGGCCGACTTGGTGCCGGCGCCCGAGATGATCAGCGGGGTCCTGGCCTCGTCGATCAGGATGGAGTCGACCTCGTCGACGATGGCGTAGCTGTGGCCGCGCTGGACGCGCTGCTCGGGGCGGGTGACCATGTTGTCGCGCAGGTAGTCAAAGCCAAACTCGGAGTTGGTGCCGTAGGTGACATCGGCCTGGTAGGCCGGGCGCTTAAGCTCGAGCGGCATGTTGTTCTGCAGCAGGCCGACGGTCATGCCCAAATACTTGTAGATGCGGCCCATCCACTCGGAGTCGCGCTTTGCCAGGTAGTCGTTGACGGTAACGACATGCACGCCCTTGCCGGCGATGGCGTTAAGATAGCCGGCCAGGGTGGAGACGAGCGTCTTGCCTTCGCCGGTCTTCATCTCGGCGATATGACCCTCGTGCAGCGCCATGGCGCCGATGAGCTGTACGTCAAAGTGACGCATGCCCGTGATGCGCTTTGAAGCCTCGCGCACGGTGGCAAAGGCCTCGGGGAGCATGTCGTCAAGCGACTCGCCGTTAGCATAACGCTCGCGGAATTTATCGGTCTGGCCGCGAAGCTCCTCCTCGGTCATCTTCTCAAACTGAGGCTCAAGCCCGTTGATCTGGTCAACGATCTTGTAGTAGCGCTTAAGGTCCTTATCGGATCCAAAGGACAGCAGCTTTGACATGAATCCCATGTGGTTTTCCTTTTTTGGCCATCGCCCGTAGCGCACTGCACTGGGCGAGTTAAACACAGATAGTTGTACTTTAGCCAAACGGGGCGCACGCTATACGCTCGACCTCATCCCCCACGTAATAACTACGACCGACCTGCCAAAAAGGGCGTTTTATTTTAGTGGCTACGGCCCAGATAGGCGCCGATAACTTTGCGCTGCTCGGCGCTCGCCCGATAGTAGACGCGAAGCTCGCCTTCGGCATTCAAATCAAAGCGCGCCTCGTCAATCAGGCCATTCTTGTGCGCGGTCATGAGCGCCTCCTGCATGCGCGGCCTTGCAAAGGCGGCAAACGATGCGTACTCGGCCGCGAGATCGGCCATCACATCGTCGACGCAAGCCTCGTCATGGCAAACAAAATAATCGAGCATGGCATAGTTAAGCGGAAGCATCCCGATCACCGTCCTTTTTAACCATGTCGAGGGGATTCACGGCGATCAGGCAAATGCCGACGAGGTTGACGACGGCCGCCACCCATGCGACGGACGGAAGCGCGTAGCCGTCAAAGCCCAAGACCAGGCCGACGATAATCCACGTAAACAGCGGCGCTGTAAAGGTATAGGTGCCGTTGATGGCCATGCCCAGCGCCGTGCCGCACATGGAGTTGGCGCGATACCAGCTCATAAACGAAAAGTAGGCGGCAAAACCGGAGCAGGCGAAAAACACGACGGAGGATTTGTCGGTGAGCGCTTGGGCGACAAGGACGTAACTCTGACCAAGGGGCTCTCCGCATGCCAAGGTTAGGGCCGGCAGTACCAAGCACAGGTTGCCGACGCCCGAGACAAGCTGACGGATGTTGATGGCGATCTGAGGATCGATCATGCAGGTGGCGCGGCCGCCCACGCATCCCTCGACGCCCCAGCACAGGGCGGCTAACAGCGCCAGGCCCAGGCCGAGCGCCATGCCGGAAGATGCCTGCCCGCTCAGGCCGGCGCTACCGATCATGGCGCCGGCGACCACGCAGACAACGATGCCGGTGACGACACGGGGGCTAAGCGGCTGTCGGTAGAGCACGCGGGCGAGCACCGCACCGATCGCGGGGTTGAGCGCGGCGATGGGCACGGCAAGCGTGCCTGCCTGCGAAAGCGCGATAACGTAGGCGGCAGAAGCGATGGGCCCGCCAATGAAGGCGGCGGCGATAACGATGACGCCGGGCTTTGAGGCGATGCAGCGGCCTAGGTCGGCGAGTTTGCCCTGACCGGCAGTGAAAAACGTGGCCCAGACGGCACTCAACACGTCATTGACGCCCGAGGCGATCGTGGGCAAGATGAATACCGCCAAAAGGCCGGAGGGAGCAAATGCATCGAACCAACCGGCCCAAACGCCAAAGAGCTGACCGGCGGTAACAAAGGCCGTGTACAGCGCATACATGCAGCTCGAAAGCGCCGCGACAGCGATACCCTTCCTAAAATAGGCAGCATCGAGCGCACGCTTCTTTGCCACCGCGAGCTCGCGATTGCCCAAGGACGTCGATGTGTCCACGTAGCCTCCTATCGGTTACCTGCCAAAAAGGGACAGGTTTATTTTGGCAGGTTTTATCTGGGCAAACGAAAAATCCCCACCGTTCGGTGCAAAGAGGACGTGCTACTTTGCGTCGATAAGAAAAGGGCCGTGCACCCAATTGGATGCACGGCCCTTTTGCCATGAATGCGAGCGATTCCTCGGCGAGCTATTTACTCAGCAGCCTCGGTGGTCTCGGCCTCGGCAGCGGCCTCCTCGACGGGAGCCTCTGCGGGAGCCTCGGCGGCCTGCTTGGCAGCCTCCTCGGCAAACTTAGCGGCACGCTTGGCCTTCTCGGCAGCCTTAGCCTCAGCGGCGGCCTTGCGAGCGGCCTCGGCCTCAGCAGCCTTGGCGGCCTTGGCAGCCTTGGCCTCCTCGGCCTTCTTGAGCTGGGCGGCAGCGGCGCCACCGAACTTGTCGGCGAAGCGCTGGACGCGTCCACCGGTGTCGACGAACTTCTGCTGGCCGGTGTAGAACGGGTGGCACTCGTTGCAAAGCTCGACCCTCATCTCGGACACGGTAGCGTGCGTCTTGAAGGTGTTGCCGCAGGAGCACGTCACCGTGCACTCGACATACTGGGGATGGATACCCTGCTTCATGGTAGGACTCCTTATTGGTCAGGCGCTGGTTACCGATCAGCGCATAAGGCGTCTTGGTTTCCGACCAAGACAACAAACTCGGCTATGTTACCACGGCGTCGAGCGTCCCACAAAAGGTTCACGGTCTTTACGCCGGAGTGCACAGGCGAATCTGCCCGATCGCGGCGCCAACAGAGCCGCCCGAGCTGTCCAGGGTGCCAAAAATACACCCTACGAGACAAGCGCTCCATGTTGCAGACGTGTAACGCCGCAGCAAAGGTGCCCCTTTTTGCACGGGACAGGTACAATGATGAACACTGTACCGTAGCGGAGCGCCGCCGCGCGCCGCTAACACGCGAAAGGGTTTCCCATGGCCGAGATCTCGTCCTCCCGTATCGTCATCACCGTCCTTGGCAAGAACCGCCCCGGCATTGTCGCCGGCGTCACCCGCGTCCTGGGCGAAGCCAATGTCGACATCCGCGACATTACGCAGTCCATTATCGAGGACATCTTCACCATGACCATGCTGGCCGACACCGCCGAGTCCAAGCTCGACTTCGCCGAGCTGCAGAAGGCCCTGGCCGAGGCCGGCGAGCTTTCGGGCGTCAACGTGTCCATCCAGCGCGAGGACGTCTTTAACTTTATGTACCGCCTGTAGCGAACAGGCTGCGTGACGACGGCCCAACGTGCGCCCAGGCGCAACGTCGCCACATGGCCCGGAGAGGAGCGCGCATGGCCTACGACGCCAAGAAAATCTATTACCGCTTCGACGACCACCTGAGCCGCCTGGTCTTGGACTACGAAGCAAGCCGCCAGATTTCGCCCGAAAGCGAAAATCTATACTACGGCATGCCCACCGAGCCTTATGACGAGGGCCTGTTTGTCGAGCACAATGTTAAGCGCGGTCTTCGCAATGCCGACGGATCGGGCGTGGTCGCGGGCCTCACCCGTATCTCGGACGTGCACGGCTACAACAAGGTCGACGAAAAGGCTGTGCCCGATCAGGGTAAGCTCACGCTTCGTGGCTACAGCATCGAAGATCTGGTCAACAATGCCCAGGCCGAGAACCGCTACGGCTACGAAGAAGTCGCCTACCTGCTCATCACGGGCTCGCTGCCCAACAAGGATGAGCTCGACGGCTTTTGCGGGCGTCTGGGCGCGTTTAGGCACCTGAGCGACGAGTACGTTAAGGAATTCCCGATGACCACGGTGTCGTCGAGCATCATGAACGTGCTTCAGCGCGCCGTGCTGCTGCTCTATGCCTTCGACGCCGAGCCCGACGTGATCACCCCCGAGCACGAGATCGATGTTGCCATCTCCATGCTCGCCCGTCTGCCCCGTATTGCCGCCTTCGCGCACATGGCTTCGGTCGCCAAGCGTCGCGGCTCCGAGGTGCATGTGCCGCACCCCACGCCCGGCCTGTCCACGGCCGAGACCATTTTGCAGGTGCTGCGCGGCGGCATGGCGTTTACCCGCGACGAGGCGATGCTGCTCGACGTGATGCTTATGCTCCATGCCGAGCACGGCGGCGGCAACAATTCCACGTTCGCCTGCCGCGTACTGTCGTCGTCGGCCACCGACCCGTATTCGGCCTACGCCGCGGCCATCGGCTCGCTCAAGGGCCCACGCCACGGCGGCGCCAACGCCAAGGTCGTATCCATGCACGAGGACATTCGCGCGCACGTTTCCAACTGGGAAGACGACGACGAGGTCGCTTCCTATCTGGGCAAGATCTTGGACAAGCAGGCCTTCGACGGCACGGGGCTCATCTACGGTATGGGACATGCCGTCTACACGCTCAGCGACCCGCGCGCCGAGGTCTGCCGCCACTACGCGCGCACGCTGGCCGCCAAGAAGGACCTGGGCGAGGAGTTCGCGCTCATCGAGCGTATTGAGCGCCTAGCGCCGCAGGTGATGCGGGACCACGGCATGACCAAACCCATCTGTGCCAACATCGACCTGTATACAGGCTTTATTTACAAGATGCTCGGCGTGCCCGAGACGCTCTTTACGCCGCTGTTCGCCGTCGCGCGCATGGCAGGCTGGTCGGCGCACCGCATGGAAGAGCTCTTCTGCGCGCATCGTATTATTCGCCCGGCATACCGTCCGGTAATCGAGCCACTGGAGTACAAGCCGCTCGCCGACCGTTAGGACGCGCACCGTTATAGAACACGAGCGTGGCCAGGGCATCACCGCCCTCGGCCACGCTTTTTATGCCAGCAGAAAGGGCTGCATCGAATGATTGTTTTTGGCTCTTCGGTGGTTTCTGTGGGAGAGATTCCGGCATAGGCCCAGCTCAGCGGGCGAAAACAACGATCTGGAACTGAAACGGCCCCGGGAGGGGCCGTTTCCGCGTCATCC
>NZ_JBQKHC010000013.1:0-56887 GCF_052118485.1 Collinsella sp. LCP21S3_C7
CATGCCGCCGGGGCTCGTCGAGGGGATCGACCGGATGGACTCCGCCGGCAGGAGGCGCACGCTCAGGTCGATCGGCCGGGCGAGCGAGTCCTCGGGCTTCGAGGCGGCATGCGAGGCGGCGCTCAGGGTCGTCGAGGGCGGCCGCGTCCCCGACGACGCCACGGTCGACGTGCTGGCGAGGCGCATCGCGGGAGGCGGCGGCGGGGCCGGCGGGGCCGACCTGTCGGTCTACGACGGGTTCCTGAAGGGGGCGGTCGCCGATGGCCGCTAGCGAGGAGCTGGCCCGCAGGGTCGTGGAGGCCGGGCGGTCGTGCTCGCTCACCACCGCCGTCCTGGAGGAGTGGTCGAGGCTCGGCACCCCGAAACAGGTGGAGTACCTGGCGGGCTACCTCGAGGCGGAGAGGTCCAGCCGCGAGGCCTCGAAGCGCGCGACGCTGCTCAGGCGCTGCGCGCTGCCGGCGCCCAAGACCTTCGACGGCTACGACTGGTCGGCCGTGTCGTGGCCGGAGGGCATGGGGCGCGAGTCGCTGCTCGCGCTCGACTTCGTCGAGCGCAGGGAGGACCTCGTGCTCATGGGCGACGTCGGCACCGGCAAGACGCACATGGCGTCGGCCCTCTGCGCGCTGGCGTGCGAGAGGAGGCTCGAGGCGCGCTTCTTCACGGCGTCCTCGCTCGTGATGCGCCTGAGGCGCGCCCGCGACGACGGGAGGCTCGACCGGGAGGCCGCGCTCATCGGCAAGGCCCGTCTGCTCGTCATCGACGAGCTCGGGTTTCTCCCGCTCGACTCGGACGGGGCGAGGCTGCTCTTCCAGGTCTTCGCCGACGCATACGAGAGGCAGTCGGTGGTAATCACCACGAACCTGGAGTTCAGCAGGTGGGGGTCGGTGTTCGGGGACGACCAGATGGCCGCCGCCGTGATCGACCGCATCGTCCACCACGGGAGGCTCGTCCAGTTCCGCGGCGAGTCCTACCGCGTCCGCCATGCCCTCATGCAGGAGGGCTAGCCGCTCAAAAAGCGTGCGCGCTTCCGATGCTCAGGCTGCTCAATTTCCGATGATCTTTTTGCTCAAATCCTCTTGACGAAACACACTCGTGCCTCGTGAGCCTTCCGTAGGCCCTCGGGACCGCCCTTGCGGAGCCACTTTTCTTCTTTCCGGACATGCCGTCCTCCGATCTCCCGGGGCCGGCCGATCCGGCCCTCAGTGTATCGGGTTCCCACATTCATCCGCACATGTACGGATGAATGTGGGAGGTGTTCGGATAAAGTTGATAATCAAGGCCGTTTCAATTCCGCTTCGTCGCTTGCAATCCCCAAGGGGGTTTCGCATAATAGCAGATAAGCTTCGCGACGGAAAACGCAGATGAAACGAACCTTATACCGTTGCTTTGGGGCATAGCCCCGCTTCATCTTCTCTCGCGCAGCCAACTGAATGATGCGATTTGGGTGCTGGAAGATGGGGAGAGCTCATGGCTTCTTCTGATGCAACACAACGAGCAGTCCTTGCCGGACTTTCCTGCGGGATCGGCCTTGCCGCACCCGTGGTCGTGTATGCCGCTACACTGCCGTTTTCGTCAATCAACGAGACGGTTGTCGCGGGTGCTGTTCCCTTTGCCGTGGGCGCAGTGGCCGGCGTGGGTATCTATGCCGCCTCGCTGGGTATCTCTGAGTATCGTGCGGAGCACGATGGCCGCCTGTTTGAGCCCGATGCCGTGGGCGGCGCCGCTCAGTTTAGTCGGACCTACAACGAGTTCAAGACCGCCTCTATTCCCGTTCAGCAGGAGGAGGCTGCTCCCCGGGCTCCTGTCACTTTGGACGAGCAGGGTCAATCCTCTTCGCTTCTCTCCGGTCTGACCGGCGCGTTTCAACGCCGTCATGCCGATGATGGCGTTCCGACCATCGCCCGTGCCGCCAATGCCATGGACGAGGCCGATGCCTGGGCTATGATCGATAGCATGCTCGACGACGATTCGCCGGTTAGCTGCGATCCCGCTCGCTCGCGCGATGTCTACCAGGTCGCAATTGACGAGCTCACAAACGGTGAAAAGACTGGCTCCTATAACCGCGACGACATCGCTGCTGCCGCACGTGCCGTCTCGGGCTCTCATGCCGCTCCTGCGGGCAGCACTGCAGCTTTCGTGGCGCTTGTGGCCAACGCTGCCAACAATGCCGCCTATAACGGTGCTTCGTCGGCTGCGTACACCTCTGCCGCGGCGGCCGCTTCGACCGGCCAGCAGGGCGCAGCTCAGCCGGCTCCTGTCGCCGACCCCTTTGCCGATGAGCCCCTGGTTGTCGACGAGGAGACCATCGCCGCTCGTCGTGCTGCCGAAAGCTCGCTTTGGGGCGCTTCGGCCCAAATGCAGGCCGCGGAGGCGGTGCCGTACAACGCCAAGCTCGCCAGCATGCCCATCATTTCCGATGCCAAGGGTGTGGATCTCACCGATTTGGACGAGCCCGCCGCCATCACTGCCTCTATCGATGCCCAGAATCGCGTGGATACCGACAGTCTCCCCGATGCCTCCCTCGAGGAAGATATCCCCATGGCCGATTATTCGGGCCACGAGGACATGTGGGCCGCCGCCATGGCGATCATGGCCGAGGTCGCCGAGCCCGCTCCCGCACCGATGCCCACGCCTGCGGCCTCACCTGTGTCTGTTGCTCCCGTCTATGTTGGCCGCCACAGCTCCGTGTTTCCCGAGGATACCGCGCGTATCTCGCGCGAGGGTATCGAGCGCGCCGAGGCTATCGCCGCCGGCGTTATGGAAAACCGTCGCCACGAGCGCGTCAATCAGATCCTTGAGGAAGAGATCGAGCGCCTGCAGTCCTCTACCGCCAAGCGTACGGGCCGTGCCTATTTGAGTGTTATCGAGGGCGGTACCGCCAGTTTTACGCCGCTTCGTGCCGAGGCCTAGTTCTGCATGATTAAGATCGATCGTAAGTGGGCGGTTGCGGCCTGCGCCATGGTGTTGCTGATCTGGGGCAATTCACTGGTTCCCGGCACGGGGTCCGGCTCACTGAGCCTGGCGATCATGGAGGACGTCCGCGGGTTTTTGCATAGCTTGAGCCTGCCGTATGAATGGGTGACCAACTTTGTCGTCCGCAAGTGCGCACACTTTACCGAGTATATGGTGCTCGGTGTTTTGGTGACACATGCCTTTGATATCGAGGGTCGACGCACTTTTGACAGACTGCTTCCCACGGTGGTTTTTCTGCTGCTGGTCCCCTCAATCGACGAGACGATTCAGTTATTTGTGCCGGGGCGCGCCGGCATGATCACCGACGTGATGATTGACTGCTGCGGAGCGGCTACCGGCGTCGTGCTCCGATATCTCCTCCGATCGCTTGTATGCACCAAAAAGGCCGCCTAGGACGTTTGGCTTGGTCCTAGACGGCCTTGTGCGTTTGGGGGCCCTGCAGGACGCGATAGCGTTGTCTGCGCGTTATACGAGCCCGGCAATACCGTGTGTCGTTGGTGCACCCTTTACTGGAGCGCCTGTGCGCCAAGGGCCAGACAGCCCATGATGCCCTGCTTACCCTCGAGGCTGTTGTTGACAATGTAGGTATCGATGCCATTGACCTCGGGCGTGACGATATAGCCGTTGAGCATCTCGGCGCACTTTTTGCGGGCGAGCGGCACGATGGGGGTGTGGTCGGCTACGCCGCCGCCGATGATGATCTTTTGCGGCGCATAGCACAGCGTGTAGGTCATGAGCGCCTGTGCCAGGTAGCCTGCGAGCAGGTCCATGGCCTCCGGGTCATCGGCCATGTCTCCGGCGCTTTTGCCATCCCAGCGCTTTTTAATGCCGGGGCCGGCGATGAGGCCCTCGAGGCAGTTGTCGTGGAAAGGACAGCCGCTGTGCTCGCCGATGGTGTCGCGCGGGTCGCGCGTGACCAGGATGTGACCGGCCTCGGGATGCATCATGCCGTGCACGAGCTGGCCGCCCGAGAGCACGCCGGCGCCCACACCGGTACCGATGGTCAGATACACCACGTCGGTGAGGCCCTGGGCGCAACCAAAGGTGACCTCGCCCAGGCAGGCGACGTTGACGTCGGTGTCGTAGCCACAGGGAATATTGAGCTCGTTTTGGATGGTGCCCAGCAGGTCAAAGTAGCGCCATGCCGTCTTGGGCGTCTCCAAGATCTTGCCGTATTGGGGCGAGGCAGGGTTGACTGCGGTGGGGCCAAAGGCGCCGATGCCCAGCGCGGCGATGCCCTTGTTTGCAAACCAGGCGTTGACGGCCTCAACGGTCTCCTGCGGGGTCGTGGTTGCGATCTGCTCACGCTCCAGAACCGTACCGTCTGCATAGCCCGTGGCGCAGACCATCTTGGTGCCGCCGGCCTCGAGCGCTCCGATAAGCTGCTGCACTGCCATAGTATTCCTCCCCCTGGGACGAGTTGCTCCGTGACTAAAGTATAGCGCTTTAAACAAATTAAGAAAGCGCTATAAAAAGAAGCCCCACAACGCGCGTGCGGTGCGGGGCTTCTTTGGGTGCTTTAGTTGCCGGGCCGTCCTTACCCGCGCGGCTTGATTTTATCGCGTAGCGACTTGAGGTTCTCCAGCGCCGCGTTAATCGTCTCGTCTCGTTTGGCAAAGTGGAGGCGAATCAGATGGTTGACGGGCTCTCGGAAGAAGCTCGAGCCGGGCACGGCGCCCACGCCCACCTTAGACGCGAGGTCCTCGCAGAAGTCGAGGTCGCTGTCATAGCCAAACTCAGAGATGTCCATCATGACGTAGTAGGCGCCCTGCGGCACGTTATGCTCAAGACCAATGCTATCGAGCCCCTGACAGAACAGATCGCGCTTGGCTGTGTAGAGATCGAGGACCTCCTGGTAATAGCTGTCGTCGAAGTTGAGGGCGGTGACGACGGCTTCCTGCAGGGGAGCGGCGGCACCCACGGTGAGGAAGTCGTGGACCTTCTTGATGCGCTCGGTAATCTGGGCCGGGGCGATGGTGTAGCCCAGACGCCAGCCGGTGATGGAGTACGTCTTGGATAGCGAACTGCAGCTGATGGTGCGCTCGAACATGCCGGGCAGCGTGGCCATATAGACGTGCTCGTGGGGCGCGTAGACGATGTGCTCGTACACCTCGTCGGTGATGCAGTAGGCGTCGTACTTTTTGCAGAGATCGGCGATAAAGGTGAGCTCATCGCGCGTAAAGACCTTGCCGCAGGGATTGGAAGGGTTGCACAGGACGATGGCCTTGGGGTCGTTGTCGCGGAAGGCCGCCTCGAGTGTCTCGCGGTCAAAGTCGAATGTGGGCGGGTTGAGCGGCACGTAGATGGGCTCGGCACCCGAAAGGATTGTGTCGGCGCCGTAGTTCTCGTAGAACGGCGAGAAGATGACGACCTTGTCGCCGGGGTTGGTGGCCGTCATCATGGCAGCCATCATGGCCTCGGTGGAGCCGCAAGTGACCACGATGTTCTGGTTGGGGTCGATCGGTATGCCCATAAAGTGCTCCTGTTTGGCGGCAAGCGCCTCGCGCATGGCCTGGGAGCCCCAGGTGATGGAGTACTGGTGGTAGAGCGGTTTGGGATCGGTGGCGATGGTGTTCAGGCTCTTGAGCAGCTGCGCTGGGGGATCAAAGTCGGGAAAGCCCTGCGAGAGGTTGACGGCGCCGTACATATCGGAGATGCGCGTCATGCGGCGGATGACCGAATCGGTAAACGTTGCCGTGCGATTGGAGAGTTCTTTCATGCTTGTCCTTTCGAACATCGGGGTGGGGCAAGTTTACTCCTATGGAACCGGTGGGATTTGCTCGAAATGGATCCGAAAAACTCTTTTCAAAATTCTTGAAAATTGGGGCTTGCGTCGCGTGGCGTTCCTTGCAATAATAGTCGAGCGCGAAGCGCACAGGACACGGTGGGTGTAGCTCAGTTGGCTAGAGCGACGGGTTGTGGTCCCGTAGGTCGAGGGTTCGAGTCCCTTTACCCACCCCAGTTCTTGCTTCGTGTTGATATCGGGTCGTTAGCTCAGTTGGTAGAGCAGGGGACTCTTAATCCCAAGGTCCAGGGTTCGACCCCCTGACGGCCCACCACACGATATCTCCTCTAAAGTCCGCCACTACGGACTTTAGCTTTGGGTCGTTAGCTCAGTTGGTAGAGCAGGGGACTCTTAATCCCAAGGTCCAGGGTTCGACCCCCTGACGGCCCACCAAAGCATGTTAAAGCGACTGGCTTAGGCTGGTCGCTTTTTTGTTGACCTTGCATGGGGTCGAACCCGAAAGGGCGCGGAGCTGAGGAAATGCGTAAGCATTTACCAGCGCAGCGCGCAAGGCGCGAAGCGCCGCAGCGGCCGCCTGCGCAGCAGGCTGACCCCCTGACGGCCCACCAAAGCATGTTAAGACGGTCAGCGAAAGTTGGCCGTCTTTTTTGTTGACCTCGCATGGGGTCGAACCCGAAAGGGCACAGACGCTTTACAAGTCGAGCCTGCCCTCTTGGGTACGCCGAGCTGCTGCTTCATTTCCGCCGTGCTTCTGCCGCCGAATAACGCTTCATCGCCCTTCGACTTGATGATCGCGAATCCTTTGGAGTCCACGCCGCGTTTGAACGCAATACCCGAGAGCTGTTTCTCTGAATCGGATAGCGAGTGGCGCGCCTGCAAGCGCTGAATCTCTGCGAAGCGCTGTTCTATGAGCTCTTGGCGGCGCGTCTGCACGGCAAAGTATGCCTGGGCGAGCGCGATCTCTGGCTTGTTTGAATCTCCGTTCTGTGCGATTAAATAGCATACATAGCGAGTAAGTTTGTAGTCTTTAGCCGCGCGAGCGGCGACACCGGCTGTTCCCATTTTCGTGGTATCACGAAAATGGGAATCAACTGGAGTTTTGTTTGTTTCGCACGAGACTTTTGCCCTCTAAACAACTTCGGCGAAGTTCTCCCATCGAGTGTACCCCATGGGTTCCATTAAATCGCGTGCGAGCCAATACTCAACGCCGTCTTCCACATTGGCGTAGCTATCAAGTTTGACACGCCACTTCTCGATATCGCGACTGTCCATATCTCCTCCCCGCTGGTCTATTGTCTGTGCGGGCTTTGCCTGCTCTGTATTCAGAATAAGGATACGCTGCCGTGCGGACACGAATGGACCCCGTGCCACCTCGAGCTCACGGGGCCCATAGATGTCGATTAGTTGTGTTCTGCTTTAGATGAGTGTCCAGTTTAGTCCGCTCGATAGTGCGATCCGAGGCTTTCGGTTCGCTTGCGCATGGCTTTGACCATTTCCTGTGCCAGCTGAATCTGCGATTGCAGGCGGGCGAGGGCTGCGATTTCGCTGTCCTGGGCTTTCTGCGTGCTCAAGGTCGTTGCCTCCGTCTTCAAGCCCTCAAGCTCGTGTAGTGCCTTGGATAGGCCCCCTTCGGTGCGGTTGATCATACAGTAGGTGCTCATCGTGTGCTTGAGGCCGCGGGTCAGGCGCTCGGCGTCTGTTGTGGCAATGCCATACTGGGGGAGGGCGACATCCGCCTTTGGGAACACCTCAGGTGCATTCTGTGCTGCTTGGGCTGCCGAGGCGCCCGCGATGCGCCCAAACACGATGCCGTTGGCGCTTGACAGGCCACCAATGCGATCGGCCCCGTGCATGCCGCCTGTCGCCTCGCCGCAGGCATAGAGGCCCTCAACGCCCGTGTACGCGGTCTTGTCGATTTTGATGCCGCCATTGGCGGCGTGGGCATACATCGCCACACGCATCTCGTCGGTCGGCGCGATGCCGTGTTCGTCTTGTAGCCAGGTGGCAAAGGTCTGCACAAACTCGGGGACGTCCTCGCGGGGGAAGTCGTAGTGGAGCGCCAGACCTTCAGCACCCGCTTGATCGATGGAAAGATCGATGGCGCGGGAGGCCAAGCGCGAGGTGAAGGGGCCATATCCGGAGCGTTGCTCAAGTAGATCGCCCAGCTTGTCGTCGGCGATATCGACCGGCTGGTCTACATGTACGTAGCGCCAGGTCTTCTCGTTAAAGACAAGGTTGCGCTTGGGCTCGATGAAGCCCGGCATCATCTGCATGAACTCTATATTAGTGAGCGTTGCGCCGTGTGCCAGCGCGATGGCCTGCGAGGAGCTGAGCACGTCGGCGGAAGTGAGGCTTCGCTCGAACAGGCCACCCGTGCCGCCCGCAGCGATGATGGTGGCCTTGGCTGCAAGGGTCACGATGCGCTCGTCCGTTTGGTTGTAGAGTACGGCGCCGATAATCTTTCCGGTCGTGTCCTCAACAAGGTCGATAAGCTCGTGGCGGGGGAGCAGGTGAATGCCGAGAGACTTGATCTGGGCCGCACACGCGTCCTCAAGGGGCTTGCGGGTAAGGCCGCGCCAATTGCGTGTCTTATGGTCAAAGCAGGGGATAAATTGCTTTTGCAGGGCGCTCTCGGCGCTTTGCGGGCGTTGGAGCTCAACACCTAGATCCTGCTCGAGCCATTGGATGGCCTGGGGAATACCGTGGACGAACGTCTGGACGAGCGTAGGGTCGGCGACACCGCCGCCCACGGTCTGGATGGTGTCGATGAGATCCTGTTCGTCGTCTTCGTTAACGGGACCGATGAGACCTAGGCCCCAGGTGCCCGGGAAAAAGCTCGATCCGCTCATGGTCTTGCCGGCGCTTGCGACGGCAACGGTCGCGCCCGCGCGTGCCGCTTCTATGGCGGCACAAAGGCCCGCAATGCCAGATCCAATTACCAGTACATCAGTCGATTCCATCGGATTCCTTTCTCGTCCGGCGCATTGTCGCATGGGTGATCGGCAATGAGGCCGAAAAGACTCGGCAAATCGGTAAAGGGCAACTATGGCAGATGGGCGTTATGGACGCTCTGACGCTCCATCTCATCACATCTCGTATTTCGTCCCAACTGATATATCGGCATTAGCAACCCTGCGGCAGTGCAAACAAAAAGAGCCGCTACCCGGGTGGATAGCGGCTCCGAAGCTCAACTATATGAGCATCGCGCGGGCGCGATTAGGCCTTGAGGGCCTCCTCGACGGCGACAGCGCAGGCGACAGTGGCACCGACCATGGGGTTGTTGCCCATGCCGATGAGACCCATCATATCGACGTGCGCAGGCACGGAGGAAGAACCGGCGAACTGGGCGTCGGAGTGCATACGGCCCATGGTGTCGGTCATGCCGTAAGAGGCAGGGCCGGCGCCCATGTTGTCCGGGTGCAGGGTACGGCCAGTGCCGCCACCAGAGGCGACGGAGAAGTACTTCTTGCCAGCCTCGATGCGCTCCTTCTTGTAGGTGCCAGCGACGGGGTGCTGGAAGCGCGTGGGGTTGGTGGAGTTACCGGTGATCGAGATGTCGACGTTCTCGTGCCACATGATGGCAACGCCCTCACGGACGTCGTCGGAGCCGTAGCAGTTAACGGCAGCACGGGGACCATCGGAGTAGGGGATGGTCTCGACGACCTTGAGCTCGCCCGTGTAGTAGTCGAACTGGGTCTTCACGTAGGTGAAGCCGTTGATGCGGGCGATGATCTGGGCGGCGTCCTTGCCCAGGCCGTTGAGGATAACGCGCAGCGGCTTCTTGCGAGCCTTGTTGGCGTTCAGAGCCAGGCCGATAGCGCCCTCAGCGGCAGCGAAGGACTCGTGGCCGGCCAGGAAGGCGAAGCACTCGGTGTCGTCGGAGAGCAGCATAGCGCCCAGGTTGCCGTGGCCCAGACCGACCTTGCGGTCCTCGGCGACGGAGCCGGGAACGGTGAAGGCCTGGATGCCCTCGCCGATGATGGCGGCAGCCTCAGAAGCGTTCTTGGCGCCACGCTTGACAGCGAGAGCGCAGCCGAGGGTGTAGGCCCACTCGGCGTTCTGGAAGGCGATGGACTGGGTGTTGTTGACGATCTCACGCGGGTTGAAGCCCTTGTCGGTGCAGATCTGCAGAGCTTCCTCGAGGGAGGCGATGCCGTTGTCGGCGAGGCACTTGTTGATCTTGTCAGCGCGGCGCTCGTAACCTTCGAACGTAACAGTCATAGTTATTTCCCTCCCTTTCTACTCGTGAACCGGGAACACGCTGGCGACGGAGTGAGTCTCCTCGTCGGTGCGCGGGTCGATGTACTTGGCAGCGTTCTCCCACTGACCATAGTGGCCCATGGCGCCAGCGATGGCCTCCTCGGGGGTCTTGCCGGCCTTGACGGCGTCGGTGAACTTGCCGAGGTTCAGGAACTCGAACGCGATGATCTCGTTCTTGTCGTTGAGAGCCATGCGGGTGACGTAGCCCTGAGCGAGCTCGAGGTAACGAGCGCCCTTGGCCTTGGTGCCGAACATGGTGCCGACCTGAGAGCGAAGGCCCTTGCCGAGGTCGTCGAGGGAGGCGCCCACGGGCAGGCCGCCCTCGGAGAACGCGGTCTGGCTGCGGCCGTAAACGATCTGCAGGAAGATCTCGCGCATAGCAACGTTGATGGCGTCGCAGACGAGGTCGGTGTTGAGGGCCTCGAGGATGGTCTTGCCGGGAAGGATCTCGGAAGCCATGGCAGCAGAGTGGGTCATGCCCGAGCAGCCGATGGTCTCAACGAGGGCCTCCTCGATGATGCCGTCCTTGACGTTCAGCGTGAGCTTGCAGGCGCCCTGCTGAGGTGCGCACCAACCCACACCGTGCGTAAGACCGGAGATGTCGGAAATCTCCTTAGCCTGGACCCACTTGCCCTCCTCGGGGATGGGTGCGGGGCCGTGGTATGCACCCTTGGCAACGGGGCACATGTTCTCCACTTCCTGTGAGTACTGCATGCCTCTCCTCTCTATCGTGTTGGCGTCCCGTCTGGGGGTCGTGGCTGGTGATTGCCGGGCGACCCTTCGAAAGGGACATGACATGCAGCCCCTATAATACCGCGAAATGCACGGAATATTCGGCGAACGGCTCAGTTTTCGTAGCGAGAAACGCGGAACTTTCAATTGAAACGATTTAACAAGCTTGGTTGCGGTTATGCGATACGTTATAGGGGGTCAGTTCTGGTCAAGTTATTGGTTGGTTCTTGCCCATGTTGCGGTGTCTAGCCTGTGGTTATGATGCCATTCGCCGTCGGTTTGCCGCCTTTTACCGTCGACGGGTGCCATTTTGCGTGAATGTTTTGATGGCACGTTTCAATCGTGATGTATTGGATGGTAAGCAGGTCCCGGCGAAGGGAGCGCCATGCAGCGTGTTTGGAAAACGATCACCGGTTTTTACCATGTCTGTGCCCGCGGTATGGGCAGTCAGCTGATCTTTGAGAGCGACGAGGACCGGTGGGAGTTTTTGGAGCTGATGCGCGACTGCTGCCGCGATGCCCAGGTAACGATTGTGGCGTGGTGCCTCATGGGCGACCATGTGGATCTGGTACTTCTGGATTATGAGGACAACATGAGTGCAGCCATGCAACGCCTGCTGTTGACGTATGCTCGTCGGTTCAATAAGCGTACTGGGCGTTCGGGCTGCCTGTTCCGGGAACGTTTTGAGCGCTGTTCGCTCGATACCGACCGGGAGGTGATGGAGGCTGTTCGCTCCGTTCACGCCGATCCGCAGGATGCGGGCATCAACCTAATTGAGCGGTATCCCTGGAGCAGCTTTGCGGAGCATCTGCGCGTTTACGACGGTGACGAGGCAGATGCTACGAGGGTATTTTCCGATCCTTCTTGCGTGCTTGAGCTTTTTGGTTCTGCCAAAGCCTTTATTGCCTATTCGCTTTCGACGCCCGACGGCGGCGATCCGGCGATGCGCGATTTGGTAGAGATGGAGTTGGAGCGGCGCGCCTTTGCCGACGAGTTGGCGAAGGGATGCGGGGTTGCGCTCCAGGGGGTTAAAGCGGCGCCGCCGGCGCAGCGCAATATCGTTATTCTTGGCTTGCACGATGCTGGTTTTACGGTGCGCCAGATTGAGCGGTATACGGGGATAAGCAAAAGTACCGCTTCTCGTATTGTGCGTGCCCGTGCTCGAACGGCGGTGCGGACTGATGACAGCCTGGGATAGGGCTGTCTGCCCACTGGGACCATCATTCTAAATGCTTGGACGTTAACTACACTTCTAAATATGCATAGAATGATTGCCGTCTTGCATAAAACAATAGCTCAGTCCGGTTTTGCCCGTGCCTACCCCCGTCCACGCCGTGCAAAAAGCGGAGTTTTCAGCATCGTAGTGCTGTCGGAACTGCTATAACCTTGCAACTTGCGGGCCCCGAGACAATTATTTGTCTGCCAATACGCCCCGAAGCACGCGTTTGCGTCCCCGTAGACCGTAATGCCTGTTCTAAAACGCAATATATACGCGCCCGAAGGCGCTAATTTATGCTCGTGATTTGTATGCACATAGCTTGGCGTGCTGAAAACTCGCAAAAATGCACGCCGCACCCTATGGGACCCGTCTGCGGCAGGCAGGAGGCGAGCCGGAGCCTAGTAGGACGGTGCCTGGCGCTTTGCTCGGCGTGCCCCGTGGCCCTGTGGCAAGCCTTTGGTACTGTGAAAAACGCTTGTGCTTGCGGTTGGCCGTGCGATAAATGACAGATTGGGCGCCGGAAGCGTGGCTGCGCGTGCGCTCGTTATGAAAAAGCCGAGCCGCCCGTATCGGGCGGCTCGGCAATCAAAAACCTTGGATTCGGGGCATCCGTTACTGGTTAGCCTGACCCTCGAGCATGCCGTCGAGGGTGCGCCAGGCGAGCTCGGCGCATTTGACGCGGGCGGGCATGTGTGAGATGTCCTGGAGCTGAGCGGCCTCGTCTAGGTCTTCCAAGTCTGCCTCGGAGAGCTCCTCGCCACGGATCATGGCGAGGAAAAGCCCTGCCAGACGACGAGCCTCCTCGACCGTTTCGCCCGTGATGAGGTCGGCCATGATGTCGGCGCTGGCCTGGCTGATGGCGCAGCCGTGCCCGGTAAACGAGGCCTCCTCGATCACATCGTTCTCGACACGCAGCTGCAGGGTGAGCTCATCGCCGCAGCTGGGGTTGATGCCGTCGTGCTCGTGCGTGGGGGCATCCATCTCGTACTTGTAGTCGGGGTGGGAGTTGTGCTCCATAAACGTGGTGGAGGTGTACAGATTACCCATTGAACGTGCTCCAAACGTGATACAGGCCGGCGATGAACTTATCGATATCGGCCTTGTCGTTGTAGAAGGCCACGCTGGCGCGGCAGCAGGCAAGGTTCTCGACGCCCAGCCAGGTGAGCAGCGGCTGCGCACAGTGGTGACCGGCACGGATGCAGACGCCGTCCATGTCCATGATGCTCGCGACGTCGTGAGGGTGGACGCCCTTGACGTTAAAGCTCACGACCCCGTGGTGGTTGTCCCAATAGATGGATCCGATGATCTGGACAAAGTCGAGCTGCATGAGCTCGCCCATCAGGTAGTGGACAAGCGCCTGCTCGCGGGCCTGGATGTTTTCGTAGCCCACTGTGTTGACGAGGTAATCAAGCGCCACGCCCGTGGCGAAGATGCCGGCGGCGTCCTGCGTGCCGGCCTCGAACTTCTCGGGGACGGGCGCCCAGACGGCGTCCTGCTCGGTGACCGAATCGATCATCTCGCCACCGGTAAGCATGGGCGGCATGGCGTTGAGCAGATCCATCTTGCCCCACAGCACGCCAATGCCCATGGGGCCCATGGCCTTGTGCGCGCTAAAGGCAAAGAAGTCGGCTCCCAGATCGGCCACATCGACCGGCATGTGCGGCAGCGACTGCGCGCCGTCGACGACCAGATAGCCGCCGTACTTATGCACGAGCTTGCCGAGATTCTTGACCGGGTTCTCGACGCCCAGCACGTTAGAGATCTGACCCACGGCCAGAATTTTGGTCTTGGGGCCAACCTTGGCAAGCACTTCCTCGGTCGTGAGCTGACCGGTCTTGGTGGGGTAGAGGTAGACGAGCTTGGCGCCGGTCTCGCGGCAGACCTGCTGCCACGGGATTAGGTTGGAGTGGTGCTCCATGATGGTGATGACGACCTCGTCACCGGGCTCGAGCACCGTGGGCGCAAAGCTCTTGGCGACCAGGTTGAGCGACTCGCTCGTGTTGCGGGTGAAGACGATCTCATTAGCCTGGGAGGCGCCGATGAGGTCGGCGATCTGCTGACGCACCTTCGCGATGGCCTCGGTGGCCTCGACGGACAGCGAGTACAGGCCGCGCAGGGGGTTGGCGTTCATGCGCTGGTAGAAGTCACGCTCGGCGTCGAGCACACAGGCGGGGCGCTGCGCGGTGGCGGCACTATCGAGGAAGGCGATCTCGGGGTGCTGCTGGAACAGCGGGAACTGCGCCTTGTAGGGGTTGGTCTCGATGTCGACGGTAGGCCAGCCGCGCGAGGCCTCATCGCTGGCGTCGAACTCCATGGGCTCGGGGGCAGTACAGGTATCACATT
This sequence comes from Collinsella sp. LCP21S3_C7, assembly GCF_052118485.1. Lineage (NCBI taxonomy): Bacteria > Bacillati > Actinomycetota > Coriobacteriia > Coriobacteriales > Coriobacteriaceae > Collinsella > Collinsella sp. LCP21S3_C7. Next base: position 14,274 of record NZ_JBQKHC010000013.1, read on the forward strand.
TAACGTGCTCGGTGTCGATCATGCGAGCTCCTCCTCAAAGTTATCGATCAGGTTGTTGCCCAGGCGGACGACGGCGGCGCGGATGCGCTCGTCGGCGGCGGAAAGTGCGGCGTCCTCCAGCTTGGCACGGATGAACAGGTCCTCGGCGGCATTTTGGTCAAGGCCGCGGCAGGCGAGGTAGAACAGCTGCTCGTCGCGGACGTGGCCGATGGTGGCGCCGTGGTTGCCGGAAACGTCGTCCTCGTCGCAGAGGATGACGGGAACGGTCTTGTTGTCGACGCCCTTGTTGGCCAAAAGCACGGTTTCGCGCTCGGTGCCGACGGCACCCTTGCAGCCGTGCACGAGGTCGATGGTGCCGCGGTAGACCTTCTTGGACGTGCCGGTCAGCACGCCGTTGGCGTCGATCTCGCACTCGGTCTTGCGACCGCGGTGGCGCAGCTCGTAGTTAAAGTCGCGCACTTGTTCGCGAGCACCCAGGTAATCGGTATCGATCATCACCTTGGCGGTGTCGCCCAGCAGGTCGCCGGCAAGGCCGGTGGCGCTGGCGCCAGCACCCAGTACGGTGTGCTGCACGTTGACGCGTGCGCCTTCGTCCAGGAACAGGCCGGTGTCGTCGAGCGCGATCCAGCTGTCGTCGAGCGTCTGCGTACAGGTAACGTTGACGGTGGCGTACTCGTGAGCGCACACGCGCAGCACGGAGCCCACGACGCCTTCGCCGGCAACGGGGGAGTCCAGAGCGATCTGCAGGTCGAGCGTTGCCTGCGGACGGACAACGACATCGATGGCGGCGATGGCAGCGGCGGCATCGACGCCGCTCACGCGCACGGTGACCGTGGCACGGCCGTAGGCGGGCACGTCGATGACGATGCGCTTGGTGGCATGGTCGGCCAGATAGGTGTAGGCAGCCTCGCCCATGCCGGTCTCGAAGGCCTCGGCAGGGGAGAGCTCCTCCTCGAGCTTGATAGCGCCGGCCTGGTAGACGGAAGTGGCGGGCACGTCGAGCTCGGTCTCGGGTGTGATGCGGGCGCGGTCGGCGGCGTCGCCGGGGGCAGAGGCACGGCGCTCGGGGAAGCGCTCGGCCATGGCGTCCATGGCGGCGTCGAAGGCGTCTGCCGCGCCATGGATCTGCTCGTCCAGCCCCTCGACCTCAACGGCCTCGGCGGGAGCGGCGGCAAGCTCGTCCGAAAGCTCAAGCTTGGTCTGGTTCATTTTGAGCCAACCCCAAGTGGCGGCCGGCATCGCGTTGACGCCCCCGATCTCCTGCAGCACGCCGTCTCGGGGCTCCGACCCTCCTCGCGTACCTTTAGTACGCGTCGTCGGGCTCGTCGCTCCCGATACGTCGCACTGCAGAAGCTCGGATGACGTAAATGCGTTCGGCGTGTTCGTGGTCTGATTCATTATCCGATCGCTCCTTCCATCTCGAGCTTGATCAGGTTGTTCATCTCGACGGCGTACTCAAGCGGCAGCTCCTTGGAGACCGGGTTGGCAAAGCCGTTGACGATCATGGTGCGGGCCTCTTCCTCCGAGATGCCGCGGCTCATCAGGTAGAACACCTTGTCGTCGCCGATGCGGCCGATAGTGGCCTCGTGGCCGATGTCGACGTTCTTGGCGCGGATGTCCATGGCGGGGATGGTGTCGGAGCGGCTTTGGTCGTCGAGCATCAGCGACTGGCAGCTCACGGTTGCCTTGGAGCCCTCGGCCTTGGGCGTGGCCACGATGGAGCTGCGGAAGGTCTGGATACCGCCGCTCTTGGAGATGCCCTTGGTCTCGACGGTCGCCGAGGTCTCGGGCGCGTTGAGTACGACTTTGCAGCCGGTATCGAGGTTCTGGCCGGCGCCGGCAAAGGTGATGCCGGTAAAGCTCGAGCGGGCGCGGCGGCCGTTGAGCACGCTCATGGGGTAGAGGTAGCCCACATGGCTGCCGAAGGAGCCGCTGATCCACTCGATGTCGCCGTCCTCGTCCACGCGCGCACGCTTGGTGTTGAGGTTATACATGTTCTTGGACCAGTTCTCGATGGTCGAATAGCGCAGGTGCGCGCGCTTGCCCACAAAGAGCTCGACAGCGCCGGCGTGGAGGTTGGCCACGTTGTACTTGGGCGCGGAGCAGCCCTCGATAAAGTGCAGGTCGGCGTCGTCCTCGACGATGATGAGCGTGTGCTCAAACTGGCCGGCGCCCTTGGCGTTGAGGCGGAAGTAGCTCTGCAGCGGAAAATCGAGCTTGGTGCCCTTGGGCACATAGACAAACGAGCCGCCCGACCATACGGCGCCGTGCAGGGCCGCAAACTTGTGGTCGGTGGGCGGGATGAGCGTCATAAACTTCTCGTGGATGAGCGGCTCCCACCGCGGGTCGTGCAGGGCCTCCTCGATGCCGGAGTAGACGATGCCCATCTTGGACGCCGTGTCCTGCATGTTGTGGTAGACGAGCTCGGAGTCGTACTGCGCGCCGACGCCTGCCAGGTAGCTACGCTCGGCCTCGGGGATGCCCAGGCGCTCAAAGGTGTTCTTGATGTCGTCGGGCACCGACTCCCAGTCGTGCTTTTGGTCGGTGTTGGGCTTGACGTAGGTGACGATGTTGTCCATGTCCAGGCCCTCGATGGAGGGGCCCCACGTCGGGTCGGGAAAACGGTTGAAGATCTCGAGGGACTTGAGGCGCAGGTCGAGCATCCACTGCGGCTCGTCCTTCTTGGCGCTGATCTCGCGCACGATGTCGGGCGTGATGCCGGCGTCGAGGCGCTCGAATCCCTCCTCGCCATAGGTGAAGTCGTAGAGGCTGCGGTCGATGTCCGCGACCTCGGTGCGGTTCTTGGTCATTGCGTCGCCCCTTTACGCCTGCTGCTCGGCAGCGACGGCCTCGGCCTGGGCGCGCTGCTCGACGGCCTCGCGCTCGAAGGCCTCAAAGCCGTTCTTGTCGATCCAAGGGATCAGCGAGGCGTCGTCCTCGCGCACGATGTGGCCCTTGACCATAACGTGGACGCGGTCGACATCCAGGTGCTCCAGGATGCGCGTGTTGTGCGTGATGATGAGCATGGAACCGTTGCAGCTCTTGCGGTAGGCGTCCATGCCGTGGCTGACGGTGGAAAGGGCGTCGACGTCCAGGCCGGAGTCGGTCTCGTCCAGGATGGCGAGTTTGGGCTGCAGCAGCAGAAGCTGGAGCATCTCGACCTTCTTTTTCTCGCCGCCCGAGAAGCCTACGCCCAGCTCGCGGTTGAGGTAGGCGGTATCCATGTTGAGCTCGGCCGCGAGCTCCTTGACGCGACGGCGGAATTCCTTGCCCTTCATCTCCAGGCCGGGGCGGCCGGCGATGCTGGCGCGCAAAAAGCTCGACAGCGGCACGCCCGGAATCTCGACCGGAGCCTGGAAGCTCAGGAACAGGCCGGCGCGCGAACGCTTGTCGGTGGTGAGCTCGGTGATGTCCTGGCCGTCAAAGACGATGCGGCCGTTCTGCACGGTGTAGACGGGGTCGCCCATGACCAGGTGGCCGAGGGTGGACTTGCCGGCGCCGTTGGGCCCCATCAGCACATGGGTCTCGCCGGCGGCGACGTTGAGGTTGACGTTGTGGAGGATGGTCTTCTCGTCCACGGAGGCGGTCAGACCTTCGATGGAAAGCAGCGGATTTGCGCTCATGCTGTCCCTCTCTGTTTATGGTGTACTCATAGGTGTACTAAACCCTAGGAATCTTCTCGGAATAAAGTTACTATGGGTTCGGCGTTAGTCAAGGGAAAACCCGACTAATCCACTCGACTTTTCAGATGTGGGACATAATAATCGGGATCGTCTGTCCCACACGCTTGGCATCGGGGGCAAACTCTGCTGATGATTTTGTCTCAAGCGCACCGGGAGGGTAGGTATGCTCATTTCTTCTAAGGGCCGCTATGCCCTCCGTTTGATGATTTATATCGCGGCGCTCGGTGACGCCGAGGGCAAAATCGCCCTGCGCGAGATTGCCGACCGTGAGCATATTTCGCAAAAGTATTTGGAGCAGCTGGTCCGTCCGCTTATGAAGGCGGGCCTGCTCAAGAGTGTGCGCGGCAAGGGCGGCGGCTACATGATGGGCGTGGACCCGGCCGAGGTGCGAGCCGGCGATATACTGCGCGCCGTCGAGGGCAGCACGGCGCCCGTCGCATGCGATGGCATCGACAACAACTGCACTCGCAGCGATCTGTGCTCTACTGTGAAGTTCTGGCGCGGTCTGGACGACGTGATTGAAAAGTACGTCGACGGCGTGACGTTGGCCGACTTGGCGGCCGTGCCCGAGATTAACTTCGATATCAAGCTGTAACTCGAGCGCAATTCCTCAAGATTTCGCGGAGGGAGTTACCGTCTGTCGAGTTGTTGTTGTACGACATCGGTCTTGCTGCGATACTTAAATCTATCTTTGCAAACTGCACTTTAACTACACCAATGCAAGGAGGATCTTATGCAGCCCAAGCATTCTGCGATTGTTGCCGGATTGACGCTGGCTCTTTCGTTTGGCGCCGTTGCCGCGCCCGCGCCCGCTGCTGCGGATGAGCCCACGCCGGGCGTTGCCTCGGATGCCACCGATATCGATAAGGGTCTTTATACCCAGCAGTCTTTCTCGGGCGTGCTGAGGTCGGTCCAAGGCGTCTCGTTTGTCAATGTGACCAGCGAGATGAAGTACTTTACCAAGTATGAGAGCCACGGCAACTATAACCAGGGCTTTTCGTACGGCGATGGTTACAACGCGCTCGGTTACTACCAGTTTGACCGACGCTGGTCGCTCGTCCCGTTTATGAAGCAGGTCTATAACTACAATCCTGCCAAGTACGGCATGCTTAAGTCTGCAATTGACCGCGGAGGCGATATCTCCAACGCAAGCAACCCCATGCATTCGAACGGTCAGCTGACGGATCTGGGCCGCATTGCACAGGAGGCCTTCCAGGGCGCCTATAACGCCGATCCGGCTGAGTTCTCGGCGCTGCAAGATTCATATGCATACAACTCCTATTACGCGGTGACCGAGGCCTGGCTCAAGAGCGCGCTTGGTATTGATATCTCTGGCCGCGCCGATTGCGTCAAGGGTATGGTGTGGAGCATCACCAACATGTGCGGCACCTATGGCTGCCAGGACTTTTTCCGCTGGGCAAATCTTACAAACGATATGACCGACCGTGAATTTGTGACGGCGCTTTCCAGCAGCGTGGTCAATAACGTTGCCCGTAAGTACTCGAGCCAGCCGCAATATCACGAGGGCTGGAAGAACCGTTACAAGAACGAGCTTAAGGATTGCCTGGTCTATATTACCGAGGACGAGGCCGCGGCGACGCCGCCGGTCGAGCCTGAACCCGAGCCTGAGCCCAAGCCCGTGACTCCAGCGCCTAGCCAGGCGCCCGCCGCTCCCGTTGCTCCCTCTGGGCCTAGTGCCGATACCAATGGTGCTGACGAGGATACCGTCGATGCTCCTTCATACGATGCCGGAGCAAGCGACGGAAATGGCGATGTCGCATCGGGCGGCAGCGCGGGGTCTGCCTCGCCTTCGAATTCCGCAGATGCTGCGGCAGGGTCTGGTTCTTCCGCCGGTGGATCGACTGCCGGTTCGAGCGACTCGTCGACGAATGGCAAACCCTCTGCGAGCGAACAACTTGGCTCCATGTTTGGCTCCTCGCTGATGGTTGACATCAACAGCAGCTCGTCTTCCAAGAAGGATGGCTCCGACCAGGGCGCTACGGAAAAGACCGAGGATGCTAAGGGCGATTCGAAGGACGAGGGTTCTAAGGGGTCTGATTCCGACAAGGGCACGGAATCAGACGGTGCGGAATCGAAGGATCCCCGCCTTGATAAGGATGGCAAGCACACGGACGACAATGGGTCCAAGGGCCTGGTTGATGATGGCGCCGACCAGAACCAGGGTAAGACCAAGGTTGTGACTGCCTCAGCCACGACGACTGAGTCCTCTAAGGGCAGCATGCCCAAGACGGGTGACTTGATTTTGATGGCGAGCCTTGCCAGCGCGAGCTTGGCCACATTGGGCGCTACGTCTATTGTGAGCGGTAAGCATAAACTTGACCAACAAAACAAAGATGCTGCGGAGAAAGACGCCCAAAAGTAGGCTCTCAGCGAGCGTTTTGCCTTAGCGATTGAAATAGGGGCCCGATGCGATAACACCGGACCCCTATTTGTTGCGAATCGTTTTGTTATGCCCCCCTTATGGATTCATTTCTACCGTTACCCGAATCATTTGTTGAACAATAAAATTGTTATCAAGATGGTCGCTAAAATGGCATCGTTATTATAAAAGGGGAGATAAAACGGTGTCTGAACAGGCAATGTATGATATTGATAACACCTTTGGCGTGAAGTTGCTCAATCCCGTCGGAAATGCTGTTCTGCCGATTGATATTCATGATTTTGCCGACGCCGCCGATCATTGTGTTTTAGTTGATAAGACCATGTTTATTGCCGATATCTTAGATTGCGAATCGACTGTGGCGCTCTGTTGTCGGCCTCATGGTTTTGGCAAGAGTATGAACCTCTCCATGCTCAAATGTTATCTGGAGCGTCCTGTGCCCGGCTCGTCGAGCGTGAATCTGTTCATCGGTAGCCAAATATGGGACGCAGAAGATGGCATCTATCGTGATGAGTATGCACGCTACCCGATCATTGCTTTGGATTTTTCTACTTCCTCCTATCGAGGCGCCGATGCCGAGGCCGCCATGCGCGATGCCGTCGCTCGTGAGTGCGCTCGTCTGTTGCCGCTGCTGGAAGTTCCCGATTTAGCGCGCGGCGACGTGCGCCATATCGAGCGCGTAGCGCGTGGTGTTGCCGCTCCTGATGAAATCGATTCGGCTCTTGGCGTGTTAATCGAGCTCCTCCGTGTGGCATGTGATGAACAGGTTGTGCTGCTGGTTGATGGGTATGACGCGGCATTTACGAATCATATGCAGGCGAAGGGCGCCTATGGCTCGTGCTTTGTCGAGTTGCTTGACCGCCTGCTCTTTGACGTCATTGTCTCCTCGATCGATTCTTTGCGGCTGGTTTGCTTGATGGGGGAGCGACCCGGCCCCGCACGGGCGGCACTTGCGCATCGCAACTGCCCGTATTGTTTGGCTTCGCCCTTGTCGAGCTGGTGCGATCGCCGCTTTGGTTTTTCGGATGCCGAAAACAGGGCGCTGCTAGATTGCGCTGGTCAGAGCGACAGGCTGGCTTGCGCGCGCGAATGGTTCGAAGGCTACCGGTTTGGCGGGTTCTATTGTTCGAACCCGGCTCGTGTGGTTGAGTTCTTGGCTCGGGGCTGCCTGCCGCCAACGCGCTTTGATCTATGTTGCTATGCCGATTGTCTGAACGAGACTGTGGGCGCCTGGGATTTAAGATGGCTTGCGGCAATGTTTGATTTGCTTAATCCGTATGGCTGTGTTGAGGCGCCGCTGCGCATAGACGCCGTGAAGCCTGATGCCGGGACAGCGGAAGGTGTTTGGACCGATTTGTATTTGAGTGGACTCCTGACGACAGATGCGACCGATCACCAGACGGACGGCAGTCTGCCCCGCGCCCTGCGCCTTCCCAATAACGAGCTCCGGTATGCGCTGCGTCTTGTGATTATCGAATGGTTCGAGTGCGCTGCCGAGAGTGCCGAGACTATCGATGATTTCCAAGAGGGTCTTTGCCGCGGAGACGAGCGTGCAGTTAGGCGAGCTTTGGACGCAATTATTAATGACTTGGGCGTCGATGGAGACGAGTCGGATTTGCTGCTGGCTTTTCGTTTGGCACTGCAGGGTCTTTGTTTTGGGTTGCCTGGGTATGCCGACCCCGTTACAAAACGAGCGCACGGTTCGGAGCTTGGGGGTTTCCAGGTGTTTCCGACCGTCAATACCTTTGATGCGGCGGATACGCTTGGCATATTGGATAGCCGCCCGCTTATCTCGGTCAGCATGCTGTACGACCCCGATGTCGATGCGTTGGGCTTAGAGCTTCTGTCGGTACAGGCATTGCTCGATATCGAGCGGAGCGGTCTCGACGACATTCGCGTGCCACGTCCTGCTGTGGGCCGCATGCGCTGGGGGTTTGGCTTTGATGGGCAACGAGTTACCGTCGCGTGTCAGAAGTTATAGGAGGGCCGGCTTTACTCGGTTTCTTTCATGGGCGGCATGGGCTTCCAGTTGGGGTCGCGTACGATTTTGCGGGCATCCTTCATGCCACGGCGCAGCGCCGGAATGCCGGTCTTAAAGCACTTGTCGACGGCGGCAAGGCGGATAAACTCCTTGCAGAAGGTCGCCACATTGCCCAAACGGAACAAAATGGGGTGGTAATCACCGTAGATCTGCATGTAGCGGGCCAAGTAGCCGCGGTTGCGCATGATGTAGTAACGATTGGTGTCACTGGTGGAGTTGAGCTGGCGTTTGCCGGCGATATCCCAGTTGGAGACGGCGCGGGCGCGCTTGAGCACCACATCGGCGACTACGACGGCAGGGAAGTGTTGGCTGGCGACATAGCCATAGCAGGCGTCATCGCCGTAGATAAAGAAACGAGCGTCAGGCAGGCCGATCTTGTCGACAACGCGGCGTGAGAACAGGCCACCCTCAAAGCACAACTGGTTCATGGCGCGGTAGCCCTCGGGGCCCAGGTCCCACTTAGCGATGGGGTTGGGGATGCCAAGCGAAAGGATAAGCTGGTACTGCCAAAAAAAAGCGCCGCCGTCAAAGTCCAGGCGCGAACCCTGGATGACGTCGTAGCGGTCGGTCCACTTGGCCAGGCGCTCGATGCCCTCCGGGATGACGAGCACGTCGTCGTCCATCACCCAAAACCACTGGGCGCCCAGGTCATAGGCGCATTTGGTGCCAGCAGAAAAGCCGCCCGCGCCGCCGCCGTTTTCGAGCTGCGGGGCGTAGATGACGCGGTCGGTTCCGCCCTGCGCGTCGGGCTGATCGGTGTCGACGCCCCACAGGTTGGCCAGGCGCTCGTTGAACGCCGCGCACATGGCCTCGGTCTCGTGCGAATTCTCGTTGTCGACGATTACGATACGCCACGGCGCGGCCGTGAGCTCGGTCATGGAGTCGAACAGGTTGGCCAGGAGTTCCTGACGCTTGTACGTAACGACGACGATGGCGAGCTTGTCGATGGGAGCGGGGAGGGTAGAAGTCATGGGGAATATATCCTTTCACGCGCGGCGGGCGAGCGCTGCGCGGAAGCTATCGAATGCGTCCGTTGGACGGCACCTATTGTAAAGGGTCGCTGCGCCATGTTGGCAAGGTTTGAATAAAACGCAGGAACCTGCCATGGGCATGGTGGCCGCGATACTCAATGGTGATGCGTTGATCGCTGCTTGAGACTACGGGCGATAAGGCTTCTAGCTGCATCGATGATGAGAAGCGTCAGCGCAAAGACGATGCTAATGACGGTACCCGTGACGATACATATAGCTGCCGGGCTGTTTTGGCTGACCAGTATGTTTGCGAGCAACGTATTGAAGACTGGACGCCACAGGCTACTGGTGAGCGACTGCATCACATAGAAACCGAGCGTGGCGGTCGATAGGGTGACAATGACATTCGCGGCGCGAGGATTACTCGATTTATTGTCGCGGGTTGCCACAAAGAACAACGAGGTGGCAGCGAGGGCGAACGAGACGAATGAGGTCGACTTATAGGAAAGCATTGCCATTGCCGACAGATTACCGGTTGCGGAGAGTGCGACTTCCAGGGCGATCGTGATGATAAAAGCTGCTGCAAGCAATCGTTTGGCGACAGTGCGCGTTTTGCGCGGAGTTGTCGTCCCGGTATAGTCGCGGAGCAGCCCTCCCATCAAAAAGGCGACGACGTAGGTGACGGCGCTCATGATCTTCTGCAGCCAAGAAAACTCGCCGGTGCTTGTCGCACTCATGGCGGCAAAATACCCGTTCGCAACGAATGCGAGGATGCTAACGGCGATGACCGTCTTCGTGTAGCTCTTCTGGGAGAGTCGGCTCTTGGCCAGTCCAAACCATGGTGCCACGAAGACCGTGGCGGCATAGACCCAGATAAACTCAAGGCCTAGCGTGTACCAATAGTGCGTGTGAAAGGAGACGTCGGGAATGGGGGAGACGGCTGTGGACCATGCGAGTGCAGCGAGGCAATAAAACGCGGTGGGCAAGATGACCTTGCCAAGGCGCTGCGTCGTCCGCTGAAGTTGCGACGTCCACGTAGCCCCGTCGCTCCAGGCGCGAGCAGCCGAAGTAATAAGGAAGTACCCCGAGATCATAAAGAAGACCTCGTTGGCCCAGCAGCCCAGCAGGTTGATAAAGCCGAGCGCGCCGGAGTAAGGGAAGGCGGCGAGCGGCGCATATTCCGGCAGGCCGGTGCAGGTCGCCTGGAAGGTCCACTGAAACGTGTGGAATATGGCAATCCCAGCGACCGCGAATAAGCGCAGCGCTTCGATGGATATGTTGCGTGCGGCTTTGGGATGCATGGCTTCCTTTCGTAACGGTTTGCCTCTATGGGCTCCATAGATTATATAAACGCCCGTTGGCACGACAGCCCTTTGATACCATTAACGATAGGTATTTCCTAAGGAGCACATTTGTCTACTAATTCCTCTGGCAGCCCTGTTCTGTCGCTGCTTATTCCCATCTACAACGTTGAGCGCTACCTGCGCGAGTGCCTCGATTCCGCCGTGGCGCAGACGCTCAAGGACATTGAGATCATTTGCATCAACGACGGCTCTAGCGATAGCTCGCCGGATATCATCCACGAGTACATGGAGCGTGATACGCGTGTGAAGATGATTGATAAGGCCAACAGTGGCTACGGCGACTCGATGAACCGCGGGCTCGATATGGCGCGCGGCAAGTACGTGGGCATTCTAGAGTCCGATGACTTTATGGCACCCGATGCGCTGGAGAAGCTCGTGGCAGCTGCCGAGCGCTTTGACGCCGATTTTGCAAAGGCGAATTTTGATTTCTACTGGTCTAAGCCCGAGGAGCGCCGTTCGCTGCACGAGATGTTTAAGCCCAGGGACTGCGGCAAGCCGGTACACCCGAGCGACACGACGCGGTTCTTTAAGCAGAAGCCGTCGATTTGGTCGGCCGCGTACCGCCGCAATTTTCTTGAGCGCAACGGCATCAAGTTCCTGCCGACTCCGGGGGCATCCTTTCAGGACACGTCGTTTGCCTTTAAGGTGATCGCGTGCGCCGACAAGGCTGTTTACCTGCATGATGCCGTGCTGTCGTATCGCCAGGACAACGAGAATTCCTCGGTTAATTCTTCAGCCAAGGTCTTTTGCGTCAATGCCGAGTATGCCGAGATTGAGCGTTGGATCCGAGAGGATTATGCCCGCGATCACGCAAGCGATGAAGTCGCCCGCATGCTCAAGTTCAATCAGCTCATTAAGTACGATTCGTACATGTGGAACTACGTGCGCCTGGCGCCCAAATTCTATAAGGAGTTCCTGGTTCAGATGGCCAAGGAATTTCAGGCGGCCTTGGACGCGGGGGATTTTTCGCTTGACGACCTCAAGCCGTGGAAGCGCGCGAATCTTGCTGCCATCCTCAAAGATCCTGAGGGCTGGGTTGACGAGCATCCGAGTTTTGCGACGGATGGTGCCTTGGGGCGTGCCAAGTACTACGCATCGGTTGGAGGCCCTGGCGTGGTCGCCGCCTTTCTCATCGAATCGCTGAGGGGGTAGATCGGCATGGGAGAGGCCACGAGCCCCAAAGCGACTATTGTCGTTCCCGTATACAACTCGGCGCGCTCGATTCGGCGATGTCTCGATTCGCTGTTGGCGCAGTCGGAGCGCTCGATTCAGGTTATCTGCGTTAACGACGGGTCCGCAGATGGCTCGCTAAGCGTCTTGCGTCAAATTGCGCAGGCCGACGACCGTGTGCTGGTGATTGACCAGGAAAACGCGGGCGTCTCGTGCGCTCGTAATGCCGGTATCGATGCCGCCGAGGGCGAGGTCGTCTTCTTTGTGGACGCCGACGATTACATCGACGCTCAGACAGTCGACTGCGTGCTGCAGGCCATGGCGTCCGCGGATGCCGAGGTTGCCGTTTTTGGCGGCGTCTGCGAGCCGTCCGACGCCGCACCTAAACGTGTCCAACAACTCATGAGCCCCAAGGCGGGCACTTTTGGCGCCCGTGATCCCCAGTTGCTGTTCCACGCAAACGCACAGCCCTATGCGTGCCGCGCGGCTTTTTCGCGCGAGCTGCTCAATCGCGAAGGCATTCGCTTCGCCCCCGGTTTGGCTTTGGGCGAGGACGTCGTCTTCCAATTTGCGGCTTATGCGCTTGCCCGCAAGACCGTCGTCATACCGGACAAGTTCTACCACTACGTGATGGAGAGCGAATCGGCGACGCACGAGTTCAACAGCGCCGGGGCCCGCGCCAAAAAGCTTGACGCCCACATGAGGATGCTCGAGGAGGTCTTGGAGGACTGGGCGGCCTACGGTCTTTTGGACCTGTGCCCCGGCGAGCTGATAACTTGGTTTTTGGACCTCATTGTGTTCGACCTGGCGCGCTTGGACGCCGATGACTTCCATCGCGTGGCGGCTCGCGTCAATATGGATTTCACGACGTTTTTGGGATCGGAGTGGGCGGATATGCCTGCTAAGGGCGCCGTTCGTCGTGTTGCCCATAAGCTCGTAGCGGCGACCTCGGGCGTTTCGATGGCAGATGCCACGCTGTTCTATCTTTCGACCCGCGGTCTTAAGGCCTGCCTGGAACGCTTTATCTAATTCTGGGCGCTGCCGCCCGCCGCAACTCGGCTGCTAAAATAACCCTGTTACACGCTATTCAACAGGAGGTTCTCTTGCAGAACTCTGATACCCCTAAAGTTTCGCTGCTTGTTCCCATCTGCAATGTTGAGCGCTACCTGCGCGAGTGCCTCGATTCCGCCGTGGCGCAGACGCTCAAGGACATTGAGATCATCTGCATCAACGACGGTTCTACCGATAGCTCGCCAGATATCATCCGCGAGTACATGGAGCGCGATGCGCGCGTCAAGATGATTGACAAGGCCAATAGCGGCTACGGCGACTCGATGAACCGCGGTCTAGAGATGGCGCGTGGCGAGTACGTGGGCATCCTTGAGTCCGATGACTTTATGTTTGAGGACTCGCTCCAAAAGCTGGTCGCCAAGGCCGATGCTGAGCATGCCGATGTGGTAAAGGGCGACTTTTATCTGTATTGGTCCACGCCCAGCGAGCGCCGTGAGCTGTTTGGGATCATCGACGAGCATATGACGGGCGCCGCGTATCGCCCCGCCGATCGTCCGGGTATCTTCTACCGCAAGCCTTCCATTTGGTCTGCCATCTATCGGCGCGAGTTCCTCAACGACAATCAGATTCGGTTTCTTCCCACGCCGGGCGCCTCGTATCAGGACGCAGGCTTTAACTTTAAGGTTTGGGCTTGCGCCGAGCGCGCTGCGTTTATTGCAGACCCCATTTTGTGCTATCGCCAAGACAACGAGAAGAGCTCCGTTAATTCGCCCAACAAGGTATTTTGCGTGTGCGATGAATATGCCGAGATGCAGCGCTTTTTGGATGAACGCCCCGAGCTTAAGGCTCGGCTTCAGGGCATTTTAATGCGCATGAAGGTCGATACGTACCGTTGGAATGATGAGCGCCTGGTCGATGAGTTGCGCGGGCAGTTTTGGGAGAAGGCATCGCCCGAGCTCAAGGCCGATTGGGATGCCGGTCGCTTTGACCTGTCGCTGTTCGATCCGCGCGGCGAGACCGACTTGCGTTTGATGGTCAAGTCGCCCCGCGCCTATATCGATTCGCGCTTTGATTTTAAGAAGCCGGGCAAGCTCAATACATTTAAGCACTACTTTAAGATCGGCGGCCTGCCGCTGGTCTGGCGCGTGCTGACGTATCAGCGCGCCTATGGCGATAACCCGCATCCCGATGACGTGCCGGCGGCACAGTAGGAGCGCGTGATTATGGTTACCCCTAAGATTTCCGTAGTCGTTCCCATCTACAAGGTGGAGGATTGTCTGGCATGGTGCCTGGACTCTCTACTCGCGCAGGATATGCCCGATTGGGAAGGTGTGCTGGTTAACGATGGCTCGCCGGATGGGTCGCGCGATATTGCGGCTGCCTATTGCGAAAAGGACGCGCGCTTTACGCTGGTCGATAAGGAGAACGGTGGCCTGTCTAGCGCACGTAATGCGGGTATCGCTGCGTCCACGGCGCCTATCGTGGCGTTTTTGGATTCCGACGACCGCTTTACGTCCGATGCGTGCCGTGTAATCGTCGATGCCTTTGAGCGCGAGGACTGCGACGTTTTGACCTTTGGCGCAAACCCGTATCCGCTCGACGCGGGGTATCCGTGGCTTAACTATGTGCTGAGTCCACGCGACGTTTCGTTTGAGGGCTATAGCTCCGACCTGCTGTTTAAGGAAGCGTCTCGCCCTTTTGCATGGCGCACCGCCTGCAAGCGCGCTTTTTTGCTGGGTAGCGGGATCGTGTTTGATGAAACCGTTAAGTATGGCGAGGACCAGGTCTTCGATTTTGCCGTGTACGGTCGTTCGCGTAAGACCGCGCTTATCTCGAACAAGCTGTACGACTACCGCGTGGCGCGCAAGGGTTCGCTCATGGACACCATGCGCTACGACGACGAGACACGTCTGCTGGAGCACGTGAAGATTTACTCCGCGGTGCTGGCCGACTGGCGCCGTGATGGGCTTGATGCCCGGCATGCCGATGACCTGGCGTACTTCCTGTGTGATCTGGTGCTGTATGACGCGCTCAGGTTGCTGGGTTCGGACTGCGGCAAGGTGTTTGCTGCCGTCGCCGCGGCGCTTGACGGTTCTGCCGTGGGCAATGATGCTGCGCTCGCACAATGCGCTCCTTCTGTTGCCGCTATGGTGCGTGCGGCGCTTGTCGGTAAGGCTCCTGCTGCTCGTTCGTGCAAAAAGCTCATGTTCGATTACGACGTCTTGAGGTTTGGGCGCCTGGGCGCGTGCAAGCGCATGGCTGCGAACGCTCTGGGAAAGCGAGAAGTGTAGATGAGTATCAAACGTTTGGCGCTTTGCCGCAGTCAGGGTCGTCTATTTGTCCTGCTTCGTTTTGCCGGTCAGGATGTCGCGGGGATTATTGAGCAGGAGGGTTCCCAGGCCTTTGCTCACGCGACGACCAATGGCGCTTGCGTGCCGTCTTTGGCACTGCCGGTCGATCATGGCCGCGTGCTTGCGCTTTGCCCCTCCGTTGCCGATTATGAGCGTGAGCTCGTCGTCTTGGTGCTTCCGTTTATGGACGGCTCTACAATTGACGTCTCATTTGCGTCCGGCGGCAAAAGGCTGGGCTCTCTTCGCCTTGATAGTCGTATTGCCAAGCTGGAATCTAAGATTAACTACAAAGCAAAGCCTGCGATGTGCGCGCTTGTCCGCGATGCGCAGCGCGGCGAGTGCTGCGGTCGCTACGAGATCGATGCCGTTCGTTATTTACCGGCAGATGAGGGCGTCGTCTGGCGCTATGAGGTAAAGTGGACGGGAGACCCCCAGTGCGTCCCTGGGCTCCAGATTTTCGATACGCACATGAATGCGATTGATGCCACCGTGCATGTGTTTGAGTCGCAGGTCGATGTTCTCCGGCAAAACGGTTGTCGCGTCAATAAAACGTATCTGAGCGTGGAGATGCCTCAGGATATACGCGATTTTGTTGCGATTGCGGCTGATCCCACGGGCCAGATTCAGAGCGGTTTTTGCGCCATGGATGGTCGTCTGTACAATGGCATGGTCGACGACAGTTGGAACCGCATGAAAGATGCGCGTGCGGATGACGCGGCCTATCGACGCTGGTTTGAGCAGCATCGCGCGAAGCCGGGCGACTTGGCGTGTCAGTGCGTTGTAGCGGCAGCATTCGCCTACAGGCCGCTCGTGAGCATTGTGGTGCCGTGCTATAAGACTGATCGGGTTTACCTGCGTGAGCTGCTGGACTCTGTGCTATCCCAGAGCTATGACAACTGGGAATTGCTGCTTATGGACGCCTCGCCCGAATGGGATGCGGTGGCCAAGCTTGCGGCCGCCGCCAATGACGAGCGCGTTCGTCGCATCGAACTACCCGGCAACGGCGGCATTGTGCTCAACACTAACGCCGGCATTCAACAAGCGTCGGGCGACTACATCGCATTTTTGGACCATGACGACATTCTGGAGCCGGATGCGTTGTTCCACTATGTCGCCGCGTTGAACAAGGCGGCAGAGGGGGAGCGTCCGCAGGTCCTGTTTTGTGACGAGGACATGTTTCAGAAAACGGGGGAGTGGGGTCAGCCGGTCTTTAAGACGCAGCTCAACGTTGACCTGCTCTATAGCCATAACTGCGTGACGCATTTTCTGATGGTGGAGAAGGCGCTTATCGATCGCATTGGCATGTCGCCGGAAGACGTCGCGGGCGCCCAGGATTATGATCTGACGCTTCGCTGCCTTGCATCGGGCGCACGGTTTGAGCATATTGCCCACGTGCTGTATCACTGGCGCGTGCATCCCGGTTCTACCGCCGATGGCTCTGCAGATAGCAAGCCGTATGCCATCGAGGCCGGACGCCTTGCGCTGCAGCGTCACTTTAATGCACTGGGCATTCACGGAACGGTCGATGAGACCGAGACGCCGTTTGTCTACCGCATGCGCTATGCGCTGCCGGAGCCTGCGCCGCTGGTGAGTATTGTGATTCCCACCAAGGACCACGTCGAGACGCTCGATGCCTGTGTGATGTCGATCGTTCAGAAGGTCACGTATGCCAACTACGAGATCGTCTTGGTGGAGAACAACAGCGAAGATCCGGAGACGTTTGCGTATTACGAAACCCTGCCGGAGCGCGTGGCTGCAGCATCCGAAGGCAAGGGTGACGCACGCGTTGTGTACTGGCCGGGCGAGTTCAATTACTCCCAGATCATCAACTTTGGCGTTGAGCATGCCAAGGGCGATTACCTGCTGCTGCTGAACAACGATACCGAGGTCATAAGCCCGGACTTTATCGAAGAGATGATGGGCTATCTGCAGCGTTCCGATGCGGGTGTGGTGGGTGCCAAGCTCTATTTTGCCGATCATCTGGTGCAGCACGCTGGCATTTTGGTCGGCGTGCGCGGCGCACTTGCCCATGCCAACCAGGACTTCTCGGCAAAGCGTGAGGGCTATCTTGCCCGTGCCGTGCGCCCGGGCAACTTTAGCGCCGTGACGGGTGCCTGCCAGATGGTCCGACGCGACGTATTTGAGCGGGTCGGAGGCTACAACGAGGAATTCGCCGTCGGCTTTAACGATGCAGACTTTTGCCTTCGCGTGCGGGAGGCGGGCTACCGCACCATCTTTACACCTTATGCAGAGCTGTACCACTACGAGTTCACCTCGCGCGGCAGGGAGGAGGCCAACGAGGAAAAACTGCGCCGCTGGAAGCGTGAACAGGCGCTGTTCATGCAGTGCTGGCCGGAGTTCTTCTTGACGGGCGATCCGTGGTTGGGGCCGAATTTATCCGCTGAGAGCGAGTATTTCTCGTATTAAGGCAATGGTTTTTAGGTAGTCCTTAACTTTCTTTCGGTATGAGCTTGGAAGAAAGCAACGTTGGACTACTTTTTAAGACAAATTACGAAAGGTCGATACTTCCGCGATAATTTTATACAGGCTTATATAACTCGATATTATCCGATATAGTCTACGATAGAAATATAAGCAATGATTGACTGTTAATCGATTCCCTAGGAAGGCGAACAAGTGAGCGTCACAGCATTCCATAACCCCTTTCGTCCCACTGCCGGCGCTGAGCCTCCGCGCATAATTGGTCGCGATGATATCGCCCTTGAGTTTACCGAGAGTTTGAATGCGGGAATTGGTGCACCTGCGAGGCTCATGCGCATTGCTGGACCGAGGGGCTCCGGAAAAACTGTTTTGCTCTGCGATCTTAGGGATCGTGCGCGAGAGCTTGGATGGAAGACCGCTATTGTTTCTGCTGGCCCTAACCTATTGCTGGACTTGAGGGATCAGGTTGCTGATTCTTCCCTTGCGGCCAATGCTTCGGTCGGCGTAAACGCCGGCTTTGTTTCTGCGAAAGTCGGTGTTGCACCCAAAGAGTCGAGCCTTAGAAAG
This sequence comes from Collinsella sp. LCP21S3_C7, assembly GCF_052118485.1. Lineage (NCBI taxonomy): Bacteria > Bacillati > Actinomycetota > Coriobacteriia > Coriobacteriales > Coriobacteriaceae > Collinsella > Collinsella sp. LCP21S3_C7. The sequence goes on from NZ_JBQKHC010000013.1 coordinate 32,275, forward strand.
TTGCTAAGTTCGGCAGCGAAGTCATCCAAGGGTCTTTTTATTGCCATCGATGAAGTTCAGGACGCTCCGATTGACGATATGCGTGCCATTGCGTCTACGGTTCAGCTTTTGATAGGGGAAAAAGTAGATATCGCACTTGCCTTTGCCGGCTTACCCGCCGGCGTTATGGATCTTATTAACGGCAAGGCGCTTACGTTCTTGCGTCGTGCTCTCCCCGAAGATCTGGCGCCTATCAACCAGGTGGAGGTAGCGCTCTCTATGGGCGATAGCTTTGTCGCGACTGGTTTGACCATAGAGGACGATCTTCTGTCGAGAGCCGCTAAGGCCACTAAGGGCTATGCCTATCTGGTGCAACTGGTCGGTTATTCCATTTGGCAGCGCGCCAACTTGCATCGTGCCAAAAGTGCCATTGTGAGCGAGCGCGACGTCACCGAAGGCATTGCGTTGGCAGAGGCTCGTTTTCACGATGTTGTTCACGAGCCCGCGATTTCTGGACTGGGGCTCAACGATATCAAATACCTATTGGCCATGTGCGAGGATAAACAACAGTCCAAATCAGCTGAGATTGCTAAGCGCATGGGTAAAAAGACCAATGAGATCAGCTCTATTAGGGCCAAATTGCTACAAAGAGAGGTTATTCAGGCACCACAGAGGGGCTACGTGCAGTTTGCCGTGCCGGACCTAGATATCTATCTGCGAGAGAATGCCGAGGAGATTCTCGAACGGTTCTAGGTCGAGGCTTAATTAGGTTTTGATTTTACTTGGGGGCATTATGGCAAAAATACGAGATTCCCGTATCGAATTACTTCGCATTGTCCTTATGTGGACGGTAATGGCTCATCATTTTGTTGTTCACAACGCTGATTCTGTTTCCGTATTTCCTGGTTCGTTTACTAGGTTTTTCTACAATATCTTTTTCTATCCAATTGGAAGAACTGCGGTCGGCTGTTTTGTTGCAATAACAATCTGGTTTGTTGCGGGGAAAGCTGGATACTCCATTAAACAAGCTGTCAAACAGATAGCTTCAATTGAAGGCACGGTTCTCTTTTATAGTATTGCGCTGGGTTTTTTCTTCATGCTTCGCGGCGATATTCAAGTAAGTCCAACCAATTTGATAGATATTTTTGCACCAATTCTTACTGGTTCTAGTTGGTGGTTTGTAACCGTCTATGCTTGGCTTGTATTTTTACTGCCCTTTTTAATTCCGGCTTTGCATGCGTTGGACCAGAAACTACATCTTTATCTATCAATCTTTCTGGTCTTCGCCTTTGGATTCCTGCGTTATGTGCCGCTCTTTTGGATTCCCATCGACGGGCTACTAGTGGATTTTATTATAATTTGCGTTCTTGTTTGCTATATTCGCTGGTATGTAGATTTGTCAACAGTGAATATAAGGCACTTGGTTGCTTGCTGCATTGCTTCTTTTGTTGGAGTTGCAATCTCGTTTTATGGTCAATTCCATTTTGATGGTTTGCTGGGCTCGACCTTTGCGAATTTGTATAACGGCTTTTTTGGTTCGCCGGCGTCTATTTTTTCACTAGTTATAGCCATCTCTGTCTTGTTGATTGATTTAAAAATGCCGCATTTTTCCTCCCGTTTCGTTAACACTGTTGCGAAACTTTGTTTTGCTACTTATCTTATTTCTGACTATGGGCCTATCCAAAGTTGGCTCTGGAGCTCGCAGTTTCCCTTTACGCGTGTCGGCGTTGGACTGGGAATGTTGCAGGTGCTTCTGGTTCCAACAGCTGTGTTCACGATTTGCTTAATGTTGGAAGGTCTCAGGAAGCTCTTGATTGGTTTCATCATACGTTTTATCGGCCCTTTCGATTTGTTAAATAAAGCTTTGTCGTAGAACCAAGACTTTTGATATTTTCTTTCGCATACGTGATTTGACGACGATCCCGCTACGCTGGTGGTGGAAAGATTGGGATTCCGAACCAACGTTCACTGGTTGTAGCGGATTGGTCGATAATCATCTAGGAAAGCGCGTCGTGAGCACGCGAAACCTGTTAGAGGCATGGTAACGCCCACGGTTGTTGCAACTAAGACGACTATCACCGAGGCTGCTGTTAAGAAGCCGATCGAGCCGAAGGCTGACATGGTAACCGTTGCTAAGTTTCTGAGACCGTCGATGATGACTCGGTCGGTATGCCTCTGGTGCTGGTGTTGTTGGAGGCGCTATTAATTGCTGTAGAGGCTTCGGTTTAAATCAAGGAATCGAACCGGTTTCCACATCAATAGAATGCGCTGGCCGCATATGACGTATCGATATGGGCATGATATTGCGTTTTTTAATTTGCGGCCACAAAGATGCCTTTTGCAAAGCGTGGGGGCTATCTTGCCCGTGCTGTGCGCCCGGGCAACTTCAGTGCCGTGACGGGCGCCTACCAGATGGTCCTACGCGACGTATTTGAGCAGGTTTGAGGCTACAACGAGGAACTCGCCGCCGGCTTTAACGACGCAGACTTTTGCCCTCGGGTGTGGGTGGCCGGCTACCGCACCATCTTTACGCCCTATGCAGAGCTGTACCACCACGAGTTCACCTCGCGCGGCAGGGGAGAGGGCAACGAGGAAAAACTGCGCCGCTGGAAGCGCTAGCAAGCACTGTTCATGCGGCGCTGGCCTGAGTTCTTCTTGGATGGCGATCCGTGGCTCGGGCCGAACCTATCCTCCGACAGTGAGTACTTCTTGCTTTAGAGCGAAGTAATTTCAAGATCCGGCAAAGTGCCCTCAAGAGCTGCAAGAGCGGTGGGGTTCAAGTACTCCTCGTTCAAGCAGCTCTTGTCATATCGAAAACGTGCCTCAGAATTTTTACAGGTGGTTGTATTAAATTGGTTCGCTTATGTGCTCGGTTTGACTCAGAAGCTATTTGACGTAACGGTTGAGGTGTGGTGACTCATATTTAAATTGCAGCTACAAAGACACCTTTTATCGAATTCCCGTTGAAAAACTGAATTGATAGTTTAAAAATAACTTTAGAGAGCCTTAAATCTCGGAGAAAGGATGTCGTATGAAAAACCTTCGAGAAAGATGGCACGGACTAACAGTGCTGGGAGTTGTTGCATTTGCTGCTGCCTGCATGACGGTTGCCCCGGCGCCCTCATTTGCTGATATTGCTGGCGGTGGCGGAGGCGGTGGACCGATTACGGAATGGTGTTCCGACGGTCGTCCGATTTCTTACTGGGGCTATGACGGTTGGAACGGCACTCAAAATGAACAGACGTCTGACCCTCTTACGCGGTATAGCGTTGAGTGCAATGCTGGGGGGACTACTCACAGGGATTTTCTAGTAGGCTTAAACTCAATTGATCAGAGCGCCTCGAGGACCGATTCTTCTGTAGTTACATCACGTCCCGCAGGTACATACTATTTCAACAAAGATGGTTTCATGAAGACCGGACTCGTCTGGTGCGAGGACGGCGAACTTCGCTATTTCGATCCGAAAACTGGCGCCATGGTCACGAACCAGTGGCATAACGATTACGAAGCCGTCTGGTACTATTTTGGCGCTGACGGGACCGCAGTTTCGGGCTGGCAGTCTATCGGTGGGGACAAGTACTACTTCTACCCCGAAAGCCATGATATGGCATACGGCCGAGTTCAAATTGACGGCAAGAATTACTTCCTGAACACCCCTGGCGCCAACGCCGATGGCCGCATGCAGCATGGCGGCTGGTTCTACGACTCCATCTACGGAAAGTGGTCCTATGCGACCTCTGACGGTGAGCTATTGACCGGTTGGCATAATCTCGGCGGGGCTTGGTACTATTTCAATGAATCTGGGGTCATGCTGACTGGCTGGATCAACGATTCGGGTACCTGGTACTACACTAATGCCTCCGGTGCGATGGTCACTGGCTGGCTCAACATCGGCGGTACTTGGTTCTACCTCGACGGCTCGGGCGCCATGGTCGCTAACAGCTGGCGCAGCCTCGGCGGCTCCTGGTACTGGTTCGGCGACTCCGGTGCAATGGCCACTGGCTGGTTCTTGGCAGGCGGCTCTTGGTACTATGCGAGCGGTTCGGGCGCCATGGCAACCGGCTGGCTCAGCAATGGCGGCACGTGGTATTGGCTCGGAGGTTCGGGCGCTATGGCCTCTAACTCTTGGGCTAACGTTGGTGGAGTTTGGTACTGGTTCGACGATTCCGGTACGATGGCCACCGGCTGGCGTCAGGTCGGCGGCGCCTGGTACTACTTTAGCGGTTCCGGCGCTATGGCCCACGACGCCTGGGTCGGCGACTACTACCTCCAGTCTTCTGGCGCCATGGCTACGAATGCCTGGGTTGGCTCCTACTATGTCGGCGAGGACGGCAAGTGGATTCCGGGCTACGGTTTAGTTTGGTATAAGAGCGGTAGCGATGTTTACCATACGCATAAGTGTCGTACCGTTGGCAAGGACGCAAAGGGCTATTCGCAGATCTCTATCCAGGAGGCCCAGAAGCGCGGTGCTTTACGAGAGTGCAAGAACTGCCAACAAATTGGCTAACGCATTATTGAGCTAGTTTTGATTGAGGCCCCGTTGCCCTGAGGTGACGGGGTCGCTGCGTGATTGGATACCGTGCTGCTATGAAGAAATGGTCATTCGGAGTGCTGGTTTTTTCGGGCCTCATTTCTTTTGGGCTCCTATTGGGTTCTCCCTCGATGTCATGCGCTCTTGATTTGGCAAACCATGATGAGGGCCCTTCTTCTGCCGTTGTTATTGCTTCTGTCGAATCATGTGTTGATGCTCAGCGCGAATCGGCCTTCGCCGTTGAGCAGAACTCTCAGGTGGATAATGAGGTCTCTTCTGAGGTTTCGAATCAAATTATTTGGCATCAGGGGTGGATATCGCCCGAAGAGGGGGCTGGTTTTTGGCGTTGGGGCTTGTCCGACGGAACAATTGCTGTTTCTTCTTGGAGACATATAAACGGTAGCTGGTACTGGTTCGACGACGAAGGCCGAATGGCTCAGGATGGATTGGTCCAAGTCGGGGGTGCGACTTATGGATTCTCCTCTTCTGGCGCAATGCGTGTCGGCTGGTACCTAGATTCTACGGGCTCCACTTCTGCTTGGCGTTATTTCTCCGGTTCTGGCGCCATGGTAAAAGGCTGGCTTTCAGACGGCAGCAACTGGTATTGGCTGGATGATGAGGGCAAGATGGTCCACGATACAATGCTGCAGATCGGGGAAGCCACGTATGGATTCTCCTCTTCTGGCGCAATGCTTATCGGATGGCACCTTGATGCTTCCGTCTGGCATTATTTCTCCGGCTCTGGCGCCCTGGTAAAGGGCTGGCTCTCGGATGGGGGCCGTTGGTACTGGCTTGATCCTGCGGACGGTTCTATGGCAACCGGGCTGAATGCATGCAATGGAACCCCTTATATCTTTAACGGGTCGGGGGCCATGCTCTCCTCTCAGTGGGCACTTGTTGACAATAACTGGTATTACGCTGACTCCAACGGCTTGCTGCATGGAGGCTGGTTGCTTCTAGGGAATTCTTGGTATTACCTGGATCCAGGAAGCCATATTATGCTCACGGGCTTTGTGTAAGTGGGCTCGTCCACCTATTTCCTTACGAGTTCAGGTGCCATGGCAACAGGCTGGGCACTTGCTGATGGTACTTGGTATTACGCCGCATCAAGCGGAGCTATTCAACGAGGACGGTGGATAAAGTCCGGAAGCGCCTGGTATTACCTTGATGATGTATCCGGTGCAATGCGTACTGGTGAATTCGCGGTAGGAAGCACGCGCTATTTTTCTTATGATTCCGGCGCGATGGCATCTTCGTGCTGGATTAACTTGGGCGACGGTATGTCATGGGCGAATTCGTCTGGAGCACTGAGCGAGCCGTTGCCTACTTCATCTGATGGATCTCCCGTAATCGCTGATCGTACCGACTTGTCTTCATTGCCAGGTACAATTCATATTGGAGACGCGGTTTTCTATGCGGACGCAAACGGTGTCGTTAATGTGGCATCTGGTTGGATTATGTCGAATGACGCTTCTGACGAAAATGGCAATTCTTGGCACTACGCATCTTCCAATGGTGTCCTTAAGTCTGGTTGGCAATATGTCAACGGTGCGTGGTATTGGATGGACCCTTCTACATTCAAGATGAAAACTGGATGGCTTAATGACGGCGGTACGTGGTACTGGCTCCAGCCTTCGGGCGCCATGTTTGCTAATGGGTGGCTGAAAATTGATGGCGTCGACTACTACTTCAATGCAAGCGGTGCATGGTTGAATACGTCTGGTTCTGTTTTGGGGGTCAATAGGTCCAGCCTGGTCAATTGGCTTATGAGCCACGAAAACGATGGCTATTACCGTGGAACACGCTACGACACACATCTCAGCCAGGAAACGTGCATATACCCAAAGGGCGATCCGCGTTGGGACGGTTATACGGGCATGAATTGTGGTGGATTTGTATCGCATGCGTATATGAAAGCGGGCGGTAATTTAGCTCCCATTGCCGCCGAGCAGAGCCATTCCCCTTGGAGTGGAGGTCCCGGAAGGGGCGGCTGCGTAAACGCGTATCGTTGGTACGGCTACGCTATCGATACGTGCGCGAACGTGACTTATTTCAACTCTATTGATGAGTTGTTACGTAGCGGTTTGGCTCGTAAGGGGGACATTGTGTTCTTCAATCCTTACAACCCATATGCGGACGATAGCCACATTGGCTTTTTCTGGGGCAATTCGCCGAGCGAAAATTTGTTCTGGCATAGTGATGGTTATGGAAATCGCATCTCCGGTTTGACTGCTTTGGGTCCATCGAAAGTAATATTAATTCATTAGAATTCCGAGTTGTAGGGGACTCTCTGGGTCCCCTACCTTTTTGACATCTGGTTTGAAAGTTTGTTTGAGCTCGGGATTCTTGGGGGTAAGAGGGGGGGGGACAATGAGCCTTCGGGTTCGGCCCTTCCGGTAAGTTCTTATTTTCTTTGCAGCATTGCGCCCAACTATTTATTGTCCTAGATGGCGTCTTGTCCTGTTAGATGTTCGGGATTCTTTCATAGCTATGCTGTAAGCTAGACGCAATCAAGAGCGAATGACGAGGTTTATATGAACAAACATCTTAAGTTGTTTTTGGCATTGTTGGTGCTGATGGTCCTTGCGTTCGTTTCCGTGTTTGTTTGCCCTGCGGATGCGGAGGCTACACAGACTCTAGTTGAGAATTCTTGGCGTTATGAGGGGGGACAATTAGTTTCAGATGATTCTTCTTCCGAAGAAGACGGAATAGCCTTATTGTCTATGGGCGCTCTTCCCGATGGGGTTACAGCACAGGGCATTGACGTCAGCGAGCATCAAGGACGTATTGACTGGGATGCCGTTAAGGCTTCTGGTATCGATTTCGCTATTCTGCGTGTTGGATTTGGCGCTCCATCTTGGGGCGGCCGTGTTGACTATCAGTTCAGCCGTAATATTACTGAGTGCGAGCGTCTTGGAATTCCTTACGGTATTTATATCTATTCGTATGCTCGGGATGATCAGCAAGCAGCTGACGAGGCATCAATGGTGATTGACTGCCTTTCTGGGCATAATCCAAGATTGCCGGTGTATTACGATCTTGAGGATAGCTCGATAATTGCAAATGGACGTCAAACCGGAATTGCATCGAGGGCGCAGGTTTTTTGTAATAGGATTTCTGCCGCAGGATATGAGCCTGGTATTTATGCAAATTTAAATTGGTTTAACAACATTTTGACTGACTCTGTATTTAAGAGTAGCTCTTGGGATCATTGGATTGCTCAATATAACTCGCAATGTGACTATACCGGCAATTACAGTTTTTGGCAGTATAAGAGCAACGGAAAAGTCCCTGGAATCAACGGCAACGTTGATATGAACTACGCGTATGTTGATGTCTCCCTTTATCATTGGCAACTAATTGACAGCACCTGGTATTATGCAGCCTCCAACGGCAAGGCGTATACCGGATGGTTGTTTCAGAGTGGCACGTGGTACTGGCTCGAGCCCGACGCGGGCGGTGCCATGGCTACCGGCCTTCACGAGTGCAACGGCTCACTGTACTGGTTCAACTCCTCCGGCGCGATGGCGACCGGGTGGGTCCTCGACGGCGGTACCTGGTACTACGCGACGGGCTCCGGCGCGCTGGCGCACGGTCCCGTTTCCGTCGGCGGCGTGCCCTACTGCTTCGATGCCCGGACGGGGGCCATGCTGACGGGCTACCAGACCGATGCCCAGGGCGTCCGCCGCTACTTCGGCAGCTGCGGCCCCCTAAACGGCTGGGGCCTCGTCGACGGCTCCTGGTACTGGTTTGCGAACGGCATCGCCTCGACCGGCTGGCTTTACATCGGCGGTTCCTGGTACTGGCTCGATCCCGAGGCGGCCGGCGCCATGGTGACGGGCCTTCACGCATGCAATGGCTCTGCCTATTGGTTCGGCCCCTCCGGCGCGATGGCGACCGGCTGGGTGCTCGACGGCGGGACCTGGTACTACGCGACGGCCTCCGGCGCCCTCGCCTCCGGTTGGCTCAACCTAAGCGGTACCTGGTACTGGCACGACCCTTCGACGCACGCCATGGCGACGGGCCTGCACGAATGCGGCGGCTCCATGTACTGGTTCAGCTCCTCCGGCGCGATGGCGACCGGCTGGGTCCTCGACGGCGGCACCTGGTACTACGCGACTGGCTCCGGCGCCCTCGCTTCGGGATGGGCCTACGTCGGCGGTGCGTGGTACTGGCTGGATCCATCGACACACGCGATGGTCACTGGCACTCAACAAATCAACGGGTCACAGTATTCTTTTTCGAGTAACGGCGTTTGGCTCGGCTAACAGCTCTTCTTTAATTGCTTTTTTCTAATTACATATTGCGCGAGCTAGTCCATTTGTAGACTATGTCTATGTACGATTGGTATTCTCTGGGGGCCGTGCATGGTAAGAAATAAGCTGACAATATTAACTCTATTTGTTCTGTCTGCGATATTACTCACTGGTCCAAGTGTGGCTGGTGCCGAGAATGAGGTTTCTGTAGACTCTTCCGAGCCTTCTATTTCCGAACGGCAAGCCTTCTCTTCGGCCGCCATTTCATCCGATTCCATCGAGGGGGTCGCTGCTCAAGGATCCATTAAATGGAAGCAGGGCTGGAATTCGGTTGACGGTAAGTGGTTTTACGCGGATTCGACCAATCCTGTTGCATTGCGTTCCGGCTGGCTTAACGCCGGAGGTTCCTGGTACTGGCTCGATCCCGAGGCGGGCGGGGCCATGGTGACGGGCCTTCACGCATGCAACGGCTCAGCGTACTGGTTTGACGCCTCCGGCGCGATGGCGACCGGGTGGGTGCTCGACGGCGGCACCTGGTACTACGCGACGGGCTCCGGCGCCCTCGCCTCCGGCTGGCTCAACCTAAACGGTACGTGGTACTGGCTTGACCCCTCGACGCACGCCATGGTGACGGGCCTTCACGAGTGCAACGGCTCACTGTACTGGTTCAACTCCTCCGGCGCGATGGCGACCGGGTGGGTCCTCGACGGCGGTACCTGGTACTACGCGACGGGCTCCGGCGCGCTGGCGCACGGTCCCGTTTCCGTCGGCGGCGTGCCCTACTGCTTCGATGCCCGGACGGGGGCCATGCTGACGGGCTACCAGACCGATGCCCAGGGCGTCCGCCGCTACTTCGGCAGCTGCGGCCCCCTAAACGGCTGGGGCCTCGTCGACGGCTCCTGGTACTGGTTTGCGAACGGCATCGCCTCGACCGGCTGGCTTTACACCGGCGGTTCCTGGTACTGGCTCGATCCCGAGGCGGCCGGCGCCATGGTGACGGGCCTTCACGCGTGCAACGACTCAGCGTACTGGTTCAGCGCCTCCGGCGCGATGGCGACCGGATGGGTGCTCGACGGCGGGACCTGGTACTACGCGACGGGCTCCGGTGCCCTCGCCTCCGGCTGGCTCAACCTAAGCGGTGCATGGTACTGGCTCGACCCCTCGACGCATGCCATGACCACGGGCGTTCAAACTATCGGATCATGTGAATACATATTTAATAGTACCGGCAAGATGATGGCTAATTGCTGGTCAAACGGTGATGGGTCTTGGATGTATCATTCGTCATCCAGCGGCGCAATTGACCTTAAAGGCATCATGACCGATTCGGGAATCCAGCTGATTGACGATGACGGTAATGCCAGAACTGGTTGGATTGAGAGTCAGGGTGCTCGATATTATTGTTCTGCTAGTGGAGTAATTCTGACTGGGTGGCAGCAAATTGCTGGGTCTTGGTATTACTTTAACCCGGATGGTCGAATGGCGACCGGCTGGCTTAACGATGGCAGCAACTGGTACTGGCTGGATTCCGCTTCTGGCGCGATGAAAACGGGATGGCTTTCCCTTGGAGGCACATGGTATTACCTTGATGTCGCACGTGGGGGAGTAATGTTGAGTAACGGTTGGTATTGGATCGGCTCTACTGACTACAAGTTCAGTTCATCCGGCGCAATGGTTGGCGCTTGGGTCGATGTCCCTTGCTATTCGCAGTATCCGGAACTTCCTACTGGCTGTGAGTCGGTTGCCCTAACAAACTTGCTTAACTACTATGGTTTCGGTTTAGGTAAGACGATTATTGCGGATTATTACTTGCCCAAGGGAAGCAACGGCAACTTTGTTACCGCTTTTGATGGCAACCCGAGGCGTAGCAGCGGGGGTCTCATGGGATGTGTCGCCCCTGCGATTACTATTGCTGGAAATAATTTTCTGCGTGCTGCTGGAAGTGGCAAGCAGGCAAAAGACGTCTCTTTCTCGTCAATTTCTTCCATTAAGAACAGGCTGACCTGTGGTCAACCTGTTGAGATGTGGAATACCGAGTGGGGAAGTTGGCCAGGGGGCCGTTATGCTGCTCGTTGGTATAACGGGCATTCCTATGGTCTGTGGGGCGGTAATCATGCCGTAGTCCTTAAAGGCTATGATGACGAGCGGGGAATTGTCTTTCTTTCGGATTCGATTAACGGCAATGTTACGCGAAATGCCCAGGTGTTCTTCGGCACGTGGCAACAGATGGATAGCCAGGCCGTGGTAATTGAATAGCCATAATGCTAAAAAAGGGAGAGCTCGTCGAGCTCTCCCTTTTTTACTGCATTGTTAATCAAGCTACGCCGTCTTATTTCGTCCAAATAGTTCGTCCCAGTTACTGGCTGCCAAAACTGTTCCGCACACAATTACAACGCAGCAGATTACGGATGCCATGTCGGGAATTGTTCCAAGCAAGATCAGGCCAAAGACCACCGACCATGCCGAATAGGAGATATTCAGAGCCATCGCACGCGCTGCTCCGATTGCCGCAATGCCCTTGTAATAGAACAGATAGGATGCAGTTCCTGCGAGTCCGGCGAGTGCAATAATCAATGTGGGCATGCTCGGGATTGCGCCCAGCGTGAAATGCCATGCTCCGAAGAGGGGAAGTACAAGCACTCCATAAACAAGCGCACTTGTAGTTTCGCGGATTTGCAAAGCTGTTTCGTCATCAACGGCATCATCTTTCATTCCCCATGCGCACAGCACCGCTTCGGATCCCCATCCAATAACGGCAAGCACCGCCCCGAGTAAGCCGAGGGGGGCATTTGCAATCTCACTCGACCCGGCCGATAGATAGCCCATCGTCATTACGCCGCAAAGAGCAACGAGAAGGGAAAGAATCTGGCCTTTGCCCATTTTCTCCTTCAGCAGCACGAAGGAAAGGAATGCTCCGACTGCGGGATAGAAGGCGGAGATGATTGCCGTGTAGGCAGCTCCGATGTTATTAATTGCCAATACGTAGCCGGTCATTCCGATAGGTCCACCGAGTAGAGCGCCGGCGATGACGACCTTGCCCGAACGAGTTTTAAGCGCAGCGAGCGTGTCTTTCAGTCTGCCTCGGACTCCCATGTAGCCAAAGAGCCAGATTGCACAGAAGGCATCATGGAGAAAAGACCCCGCAATGGAGGCGCATGCAAGCGCTTCCGCCGATCCAATATAGGGCGCGAGCGCCAAGCCGATTCCAAGAATTACTGTATCAAGGCCCCAAAGAAGGCCGCTAAAGAAGCCGAATTGCATCGTTACTCACCTTTCCGATAGATCTCCAGTGCCTTTTTGAGGTATATGGCACCGTAATTAAAGTAGATATAGAGCCATTCGCCCACGAAGTCACCTTCGGCTTCTTTCAGAAGAGACCAGAGGTACCAGCACCATCCTGCAAGGGCGATGTGCGCATAGTTATGCGCAACTTCGTTATTCGTTGCCTTGCGCCCAAAATATGCATCAAGCGCGCGGTCGACTTCATCTTCGGAAAGCTCACAGCAGACACTGCACGTTCCAAAATCGTTCGCGTAATCGCTCATGCCAGCATATTCCCAGTCAATGAGATAGTACTTGTCGTTCTCATCGATAAGGAAATTGAGGTAAAAGAAGTCATTGTGACAAAGGCATTTTGGTGCATTGTCGGCCTGTACAAAGCGCTCTAATTCATCGATTTCGGCGGCCATTTCCCTGTAGCCTGGAATGTCGATGGGACCTTTTTCCAGAAGAAGTGATTCGTAGCGCTTTGCTTCGAGGTAGAAGTCAAATTCGGTTTCGACGTTTGCACCACTCTCGTGAAGCGAACGACACATCTGCATCATTCGATTCATTTGGGCAGCATCATGCGGATCAGGCTGCTTTGCGTTGGGTACAAACTTCGAAATTTTCCAACCACGCTTTGGGTCCTCATGGATGAACGTATCGTCAAGGCCGAGTTCCTTAGCTTTTTTAAGTGCGGCTACTTCTCCATTTCTGTTAATAAGCAGTTCGGTCCCGACTCCCGGATGGCGGTAAACGTACTCTCCATCATTGGTTCTAAAGTGGCACGACAGATTCGTAAGACCTTGTTTAAGGGGATAAACGTCGTGAATCTCTGATTTGGAGCAGCCGAGCACTTGCTCGATGTTATCGAAAATATCGGAGTCAACGTTTTCGATAAAATGCGGATCAAAGGCACGCAGCTCATCAAGAGAATCGAATTCGTTGATCTCGCCCTCAGGATACTTCTTGATAACCATATCGAGCTCCTTGATGTGCTCGATATATAGATCTTCCCAAAGCTTGTCCGTTGTTTCCGGCTTGCTATACTCCGTCTCAAGAATCTGCTTAAATGCAAGCGAGAAAGCTTTATCAAAGTAGACGTGCCCGAGCATATACCAAGCATCGGAACCGCCAATCGTAACATTGGTGATTCTGTCCATTGCTCCCGTTTGAATGCACCATTCTTTGGTGGCGCCTTCAGCATATTGAGCAGAATAAAATGCTTTCCAAACGTATGCTTCAAATGGATTGTTTAGAAGGTAATCGTCGCTTGAGCAAATGTAGGTGTTGCCAAGTCGCTCTTTTACGCACATAAGCGATGCGTGGTTATTTTTGGATGCGTATTCGTTGTTGACGACAATCGAAACGCCGAACTTGCTTTCAAGATAGAAGAAATACTCTTTTTTATAGCCGACAACGACGGTGATATTGCTGATACCTGCGTCTTGCAGCTGCCTAATCTGACGTTCGATGAGAATCTCACCACGTACCTTTAAAAGGCCTTTGGGCTTTTCATACGAAATGGGAGCAAAGCGGCTCGAAAGCCCCGCAGCCAATATCACTGCGTTTTCAACCTTATAGGGGTGAAGTGCTTCGTAACCGCTGTCGGTTAGGCTGTCCGATTCGAGAAGGCCCTCATTCGTAAGCTCTTTATTTGCTGCGTTTACCGATCCAAGTGAGAGGCCAGTGCGCTCGGCAACTTCTCGCTGGCTGGCATATGGGTTCTTTAGGTATTCGTACAGAACAGTAAAGTTACGCTTGGTCAGTTCCACTGCAGGCCTCCAATTAAGATGTTCATTGCTTAGGGAAAGAATAGAATGATTGAACGTTGTGTTCAATTTAATATATTTATCTACATAGACTGAACAGACAGTAACGAAAATCAATCCTGGAATGTGGATTAAAATAAATAAAGGAGATATCTGGGAGGGTCGCTTATGTATCGATTCGAAAAGAAGGCCACGCTTGTTTGTGCTGCTGCGTCATTAATTACTGCTTGCTGCTTGCCCCTGAGTGCGAATGTCGCGTTTGCACAGGATTCCGTTGAGGCTCAGAGTATTGAGTCAAAAGTGGATTTTTCTTCTGTGGTTTCCGATGATTTGCAACCTGATAATTCTTCCGTCATAAAAGATGGCTGGCAACGAGACGAGTCGTCTGGAGTTTGGTATTACGGAAAAAACGGTAAACACCAAACCGGCTGGCTGCAAAGCGGGGGCTATTGGTATTGGCTTGATCCAGCCAATGATGGTGCAATGCAGACAGGTTATTTCAATGTGACCGATGATGGCGGTTTGACTGCTTCGTTTTATGCGAATGACGGTAATGCCGCAACGCCTTTTGGCGCGCTATATCAGAACTGCTGGCTACGTAACTCAGATGGAAATTGGTTTTATGCCAATGCTGGAGGCGATTTAGCTGCTGGTTGGTTTTATCAAGATGGCACATGGTATTACCTGGATCCTACCACCCATGTAATGCAGGTTGGTTTTGTCGACCTCGGGAGCGAGAAATACTATTTAGATGCCTCGGGCGCTATGAAAACCGGCTGGATTCTCGTTGACGGGAATTGGTACTGGGCTTATTCATCGGGTGCCCTTGCTTCGTCATGGCAGACGATAGGTGGGACTCGCTATTATTTTGACCCACAGACGCTCATCATGCTCAAGGGCCGTCAAAAGATTGATGGCTGTACCTACATTTTTGGTGACTATGGCCTTGCAAATGGATGGTACAAGGATGGAGCAGATTGGTATTACTGCTCCAACGGTATTGCGGCTACTGGCTGGAAACTCGTTAACGGGTGTTGGTATTATCTCGACCCAGCTTCCGACGGCAAAATGTTCGTTGGGTATTTAGACCTTGGTAACGCGGCATATTATTTGAACCCCAATGGGGCTATGGCTGTTGGTTGGGCTCAGTCCGAGGACGGTTGGTATTTCGCTTCCCAATCTGGCGCACTTATTTCTGGCTGGTATAAAGAAGGCGCGAGCTGGTATTACTTGGACCCTGTTGGCCATCTCATGAAAACGGGCTTATTTGAGGTGGGCGGCAACGATTGTTTTGCAAACCAGAGCGGTAGGCTTGTGATTTCAAGCTGGGTTACCGTTAATGAAGGCGTTGAAAGATATGCCGATGGTAATGGATACCTTTGCAAGGATGCGATTCGCGAAAACGGCACCATCCTGAAAATAGCCGGAGCCGATGGTTGGCAGGTTGCGTCCGGCTGGGTTAATGTCGCAAATCTAAGGTTTTACGCTGAGCATGGAACGGGCGTCATTCATCGTGGATGGCTGCAGATTGACGACGATTGGTATTGGCTTGATGCTGATTCTGGCGTGATGAAGACCGGATGGGTTTTTGCTGGCGGTGCATGGTATTACCTGAACGCCGACGGGAAAATGGCAACTGGTTGGAAATGCCTGAATGGAACATGGTATTACCTTGGGTCCAATGGAAGCATGCATGTTGGCTGGCTTAAAGATTCGGGTAAGTGGTATTGGTTAGACGGCAGCGGCGCTATGGCAACGGGCGCAAGGACCATCGACGGTGTTCGCCGAATTTTCTGGAGCGATGGCCAGTGCGATAAAGTTGGCTGGCAAAACCCATCCCAGTATCCTCAGGTCAGTTCTTGGACTGTTCAGCTGCCTAGCTATTGCACCGGATACTTTACCTATGTGACCCCTTCTCGCATTTCTGTCGAAGCAACGCGGGAAGATTGCGTGAACGCCTTTATCCAGCGCGCCTATGAGTATATCGGTACGCAATATATTGAGCCTTGGTCTACCGCTCCCGGTGGAGCTGTTGATTGCTCTGGTTTTGTCTTGCAGTGCCTTTATGCTACTGGCATGGATATGGGTGTTTACAACCCTTATAACCATCGCTGGGATCCAAGCCAAACCTACAATTCCATGAATTGGTATCGAAGCAATATCTTTATGCCCGTGAGCACGAGCTCGATTCAACGCGGCGATGTGATTTATTACCGCGGTCATATTGCAATTGCACTTGGCGGCGGCTTGATGATTGATTCCTGGCCTCATCAAGGTGTCGGAATTCATCCTATTAGCGCGAGGGGAAATGTAATCGGCGCAGCTCGTCCGTTTATTTAATAGATTCCCTGCAAGACAGTCGGTACCGGTTGGGGGCTTGAAATGAATGCTCGGATTGATCATCGAATTTGCTGGCGAGTAATTGGCTTGATGCTATTTTCCGCCTTACTCTCAGTTACAGCCCCCGCATTTTCTTGCACTGCTTATGCCGTGGAAGAGGGGGCGGATAACGGTGTCGTAGAGCGCGACTCGACAGGAGGGCCGGGAGCATTGGTCGGTGGCGGTTGCTCTCAAGACTCCAGCGATTGTGCCGGCAAAACAACGGAAGATTCGAGCCTACAGGTTGTCGAAAGCCATGACCCGTCGACTACAGAACAACTATCTGGATGGCAATGGAACGGTTTGTCCTGGTATTACTATCTAGATGGCTGTCGTTTGACCGGAATTCAGAATATTGACGACTCGCTGTACTACTTGGACCCCGCTCGTGATGGCGCAATGAGCTGCGGCTGGATTTTTACTGAAAAGAAGTGGTATTACGCGGGTCCGTCAGGCGCTTTGGCAAGTGGCTGGCAGTTTATTGGAGACCAATGGTACTGGTTTGACTCCCTTAACAGCTGTTCTATGGCTACTGGTCGACGTGTTATTGATGGGCACCCTTATCTTCTTGGAACCTATGGACTGATTAATGGATGGTGCCTTGATAACGGTTTATGGTATTGGGGTAGCAATGGTGAAGTCTTAACCGGCTGGCTTCAAACTGGCAATAACTGGTATTGGCTTGATCCCGCCAATGATGGTGTTATGTCTAGAGGAATCGTTTCTGTCGGTTCGTCTCGTTACTATTTATCGGATTCCGGCGCAATGGCTGTTGGTTGGGCGTTTGATGGGACGGACTGGTATTACGCTGACGGTTCCGGCGCACTTGCATCGGGCTGGCGTTTGGTGAATGGCGTTTGGTATTGGCTCGATGTCGCAAATGACAATAGAATGGCTACCGGCTTTTATGTCATCGGATCCAACCGGTATCATTTTTCTTCAACGGGAGCGTTGTCACTTGGCTGGTTTATGAGCGATGGAGACTGGTATTACGCTGAGCCTTCTCAAGCGTCGGGCATTATAAAGACTGAATGGCTGAAGGACGGTGGTCAATACTATTATCTCGATCCTGCCGCCGACGGTAAAATGCTTCTTGGTCATTTTTCTGTAAATGGGAAAAGCTATTATGCAAAAGCTTCAGGCGCTGTTGCTTGTCGTGAATGGGTAGATGTCCAGGACTCGGTTCAGGATGAGCCATCTAAGGCTTTTGCTGGTTCTGATTGCTCATTGTGTGGAGCATTGCGTAATGGAAAACTGTTTACATCAAACGGCGATGGCGAATTGGCCGAAGCTCACGGGTTTGTGATGCTTGGAGGCTGTAAGTTCTATGCTGATTCAACCGATGGCTCCCCCTGCGCTGGATGGAAGAACGTTAACGGAAAATGGTACTTTTTTGATGAGACCGCTGGCTATGCACGATCTGGCTGGCTGTACAAGGATGGCTCCTGGTTCTATTTAGATCCGTCCACTTATGCTATGAAAACCGGTTGGGTTGCCGTTAACGGATCTTGGTATTACTTGAATTCGTCTGGTTATATGCAGACAGGATGGCTCAATCTGGGCGGCGCCTGGTATTGGCTTGATGCTAGTGGAGCTATGGCTACTGGCTGGCGCGTTGTGGACGGATCCTGGAATTTCTTTATGGCTAACGGCGCGTGGGTGTCAGACTATATGGATGCTAAGGCTCAAAGTTATTCAAGCAATACAAATTGGCTGATACTTGTCGATACGTCACGTTGCGTTACGAGTATTTACACTGGATCCTGGAATAACTGGTCCTTAAACCGTCGATATGTATGTTCGACGGGAAAAGCTAGCACGCCTACGGTGATAGGGGAGTATCAAGTCTACGGTAAGGGATACTCCTTTGGGCATGGATATACTTGCTATTACTACACGCAGTTCTATGGTGATTACTTATTCCATTCCTCACCCTACTACGTCAACAGCAACCGCGTGATGGATCCCACGATGGGCGTTCCATCCTCTGCTGGATGCGTACGCCTTGAGATTCAGAATGCAAAATGGATTTACGATAACATTCCTTATGGAACAAAGGTTGTTACTTATTGATATTAGGCACTCGTTTTAAGAGACAGGGATTAATACTCTATTTTTAAAAGAGTTTCTTTTAACTGAGGGTGCTTTGATAATCTTTAAGCAATGAATTTGGGAGGATTTTTGGAAATAGAAATGGGAAATGATATTGGCGTATGCGTACTTCTCTCAGCTTATAAACCCGATCTTAAGTTTTTCGCGGAACAACTTGATTCGATAGATAAACAAACGTTTCCGCTTACGCTTCTAGTTAGAAATGACTGCCCTGAATCGGATTCATTAGAGCGGTTTATCCAAGCGCATATAACGAAAAACGCCTATCGGTATTATCACGGTGATAATAATCTCGGTTATGTCAAATCGTTCGAGGCGCTGCTCTCCTTGGCGGAAGGGGATTACGTAGTACTTTGCGATCAGGATGATATTTGGGAGCCTAATAGAGTTGAAGTTTCGCTCAACCATATGCTAGAAGAAGGCTCAATTCTAGATGTTTGTGATAGATCGGTAATTGACGAAAACGGAAATATTCTGGTAAAGAGTTATAGAAAAGCTCATCCTAATTCGCCGGAAGTAAATTGGTGCTCTGGAGAGGATATTACTGTACAGGCCGCAAGCGTATGTTACGGCATTGGTATGGCTCTCATGTTAGATGCGAGTGCGGCGAAGTCGATGATTCCCTTTCCGGAATCGACTGCACATGACTTGTGGTTGACATTGGGTTGCAGTGAACTGGGGAAGTGCAGCTTTACTATGACTCCTTTGGTTAAGTATCGTCGACATGGTGGTAACGAAACCGGATTCCTTGCAGGTGTTTCCTCAAAAGATGATTGGTATTCGACAAGAGTTAAAAACAGGGTTGATACTGCTAGGCGATTTGCCGATAGATTTCCCGATTCACCGCATCTAAAGGAAATATTGGGGTTCGCTGAAGCAAGGGAGCGGCGCTCCATAATTGGTTTACTTAAATACCGACGAGCTTGCCCGTCTATCGCTAAAGCAGATATCATTATACGTCTTGTGCCGAATTGGCTGTTTATTTTGATTTTAAAAGAACTTAAAGCTGCGAGATAGTTCCGTATCCTCATTTCGACAGGTTTAGAAGGGCGCTTATATTTGTGAAGGCCACAGAGAAGACTCTTTCGATTAAACATAATATGTTCTGGAATACCGTCGGTTCGTTGACTAATTTAGGCTGTCAGTGGCTTATCACCATTTTGGTCGTTCGGCTGTCTGATGGATATAGTGCTGCAGGCATTTATTCGCTGGCTATGTCTATTTTCAACATGTTTTCTCAATTAGCCCAATACAGGATGTACACGGTGCAAATTGCAGATGTTGAAAGGAAAAACTCTGCTGGTGAATACCTGACTTTTCGTTTCTTTACTACGTTTATAGCGTTTGCAATGTTAGCCGTCTATTCCATTGCAACGTGTCGTATTGGTGCGGTGCCCGCTATTCTTCTGTATGCTCTCTATAAAACCGCTGGCTTAGTCATTGATGTCATGCATGCTAATGATCAGGTTGGTCATAGGATGGACTATATTGGGAAATCCCTCATAATGCAGGGCATCGGCTCTCTCCTTTCATTCATTCTTGTCTTTGGATTTTTTAATAGCCTCGAAGGTGCACTGTTGCTTATGACGGTAGTGACAATAGGCATCGGAGTTATTTACGATTATCCAAGATCAAATCGGATTTCTGCAATCAAGCTTGGAATTAGCCGAGCGAAGGTCAGAGCCTTCCTATGTAGCTGTTTGCCCATCGTTCTGGGCGGCATCGCTGCTTCTGCGGCGCCGAATATTCCCAGGCAGTATTTATCTTATTCATTCGGAGATTCTGCTCTGGGTATTTATGCATCAGTTGCTGCACCTGTGGCAATTATCCAAATGGGTGCGACCTATATTTATAATCCTTTATTAGGTTATCTAGTAGAGCGTTACCATTCTAGAGAAATGTCCTTTTTTTCGCTCATAGGTAAAATACTTGCTGGCATCTTTTTTGTCGGTGTCATATCTTCAGTTGCCCTTTTCTTATTCGGTAAATTATTGCTGTCGCTGTTTTATGGCGCTGGAATAGCTAAACATACCGATCTCCTTCAGCCTATGTTGGCTTGTGCCTTTTTGACTGGCATCGCTTGGTTTGTCAACGATTTGCTGGTTTCTCTTGATAATTACCGAGGGGTATTTGTTGGCAGCATGCTGTCCTTAATTAGTGCTGTCGCTGTTATGGCTCCTGCGCAAATGCTGTTTGGCTTAAATGGCCCTACTGTATCGGCGCTTATATCCAATGCCATTTGCCTTATTTATCAGTCTTCTGTTTTGGGGAAACAGACGCAACAATGGTTCGGGGAAAAGAGATAGGCCGATGATGTCTAAAGCTCACGCGCTATTAAAGCTTCAAAACACTGAATTGGATATCCTTCAGGTTGTCGCCGCATTCTGCTCTAAGCACGGCATCAGGTGGTGGCTTGACGGTGGAACATGTTTAGGAGCAATGCGTCATAGGGGGTTTATCCCTTGGGATGATGATATAGATATCGGAATGATGCGTTCAGATTATGACCGCTTTTGCTCTTTAGCCGAGGGTGGGTTACCGGAAGGATATTCGCTCCATACATCGCGGAATACTACTGGCTATGCTGCGATGTTTGCTAAGGTGTATCGCGATGGAACTCGCTTCGAGAATCAAGAGGCTCGAGAGGCTTCCAGTTCGATGGGCATTTTTGTCGACATCTTTCCATATGACCAGCTCTATACAGATAAACGCCTTCGTGCAAAGCAAGTCCGAACTGCATCAATTGCACAGAAAAGAGCCTATTTATATCATTCTTCTTCCATTGTTGTCCCTCATAAAGGGTTCCTTGGTCAACTCGAGCAAATTGGTTGTTCTGCTATGCACGTGGTGGAACAACTGGTTTCTCGAGGCGCATGCTCTTACCAGGATTTGTTCGATTCCTGTATTGCCGACTCAAATACGGGTGAGGTCTCTGATTACTGTCTGACGTTAAGCTGGCCGAATATGGCGCCAGTGCCTATTTCAGAGATTTTCCCTCTGAGCAGTGCTGTTTTCGAAGGCAGTGAATTCCCTGTTCCTCGTATGACGGATAAATATCTTACAACGATGTATGGCGATTGGAAAAAAATACCGTCACCGGATAATCGACATACCCATCTTCCGCTCTTGCTCGACTTTGGAGATGGGGAAGTCTGGACGGCACAGAATTAAGGATATGACATCTATATCAGATGAGGTTATGTGATGAGCTCCTCTATTTGTATTTTCACTCACCATTATCACCCGCAACTTAGTGGAATTGGTAATTTTGTCGATGGTCTCGCTCACGCCTTGACCGCACGCGGCGATAGGGTGGTTATCGTTACTAATGATTCGATGCGCGTGGGAGTCGGTCATTCAGTCGAAAACGGCCTGGAGGTAATTCGTCTTCCTTGCATTCCCTTACTTGATGGAAGACTTCCTCTTCCCAAAAAAACCAGTGATTATTACCGACTCCTGCAAACCCTTGATGATTATGAGTGGAATGGTGTTCTGATAAACACGAGACTTTTCCCTCTCTCGCTCGAAGGGCTGAAGTTTGCTGCGGATCATAGTGCTAAGGCTGTCGTTCTCGACCACGGCTCAGCGTATCTTTCCTTCAATCAGCCACTCCTTGATTTTTTTGTGCGCCGATATGAGGATTGGACTACGGATCGCGTAAAGACGTTTGACCCTGATTTCTATGGGATTTCTTCTAAAAGTGTTGAATGGCTTCAGCACTTTAATATCACTGCAAAGGGCGTTATTTCAAACTCAATCAATGCCTCATTCTATAGGAGTATTTCTTCGGGGAGAGATTTCCGATCTGAATTAGGTATCCCTCAGTCATCTTTGGTTGTAGCTTTTGTCGGGCGGCTTATTCCTGAAAAGGGAATTAATTCAATTATTGAGGCGGCTCGCACAAAAGATATTACCAAGCGTGATATTTGTTTTGTTCTTGCAGGGGATGGTCCGCTGGCTAATGAGGTCAAGGAAGCCTGTTCGTCTAACTTGTTTTGGCTTGGGAGATGTAACACAGAGGATATTTCTTCCTTACTTCAGCAAGCAGATGTGCTTTGTCTTCCAACTCGTTCCGAAGGCTTTTCAACGGTACTTCTTGAAGCTTCAGCCTGCGGAACGCCTGCAGTGGTAACAGATGTGGGCGGGGCACGCGAGCTTATCTTAGATGATAGCTACGGCACAATAATTCGGTCCATGGCATCTGATGAGGTGGTTTCGGCATTATGCAGGCTTTTTGATGATCGAGAGCTGCTTTCTCTTCAGTCTCGAAACTCTAGGGCGCTTGTTGAAAGTCGATATAACTGGGATGCCACTGCTATGGATGTCGAGAAGGCGTTTTGTATTTGCTAAGTGATACTTGGCTGGCTTTTGTTCGGATGAAGTTGATAATCAAGGGCTTTTGTTCGGCTTTTGCGTGAAGTTGGATATAAGTGCCGATTTTGGTATTGTCGATTCCTCCTATTTCATGAATATTTGCTCGCTTGAGCACCGCTGAATATCAAGAAGCACGCCGCTGTTATTGCGCCTGGCTTTGGGGCCGACATGGGTCTCGGCGCCTATTTATTGCTATCGTCCGGCGTCGCGTCGCTGCCGCATGTTGGCCTCGCCTGTATCAACCCAGACCGCGTTTCTTTAAGCTAGTGCCAAAGATTAAGGCTATCGTTGGGATGGGGGGATAGTTGGAGCAGATTTGTCCGATTAGAATGACGTCGAAGTCTTATGCACCGCGCAATTGGGCGAGAGCCGCAGCGGATTTGTGTCTCGCGATGGCGGATGGGGGCTCCAGGTGAACGTCAGCTGTATGCCAGCCGTGCAAACTAAATGTCCAAGCTTGAGATGTAACTTCGCGATGGTTAGTCCGGATGCTGTAAACTTTATTCATTACTAGACAGTGCGTTGGACTGTAAGGGCCGCATTTTCTTCGAGCGTCGCTAAGGGCCAACTATTATTTGGAATGGATGAAACTCGATTGTCATTTGCTTTAACAAAAGATTCAAAAGGATATCCGCGTGTTCTGGTAATTATTCCCGCCTATAACGAGCAGGAATGTATTCTCAATACCGTTGCTTCTATTAAGGCTGCTGGATATGACTATGTCGTAATTAACGACGGCTCACAGGATGGGACACTTAGGCTTTGCCGAGAGCATGATGTCAACATATTGGATCTCCCACAGAACCTTGGTATCGGTGGGGCGGTCCAGGCGGGGCATAAGTATGCTCAGAGATTTGGCTATGATATTGACATTCAGGTTGACGGCGATGGCCAACATGATCCTTCTTATATACCTGAGCTTGTTAAGCTGATTGAGGGTGGGGCGAGTCTGGCGATAGGCTCTCGATTCTTGGTCGAGACTGACGGTTTCCAATCAACCTTTATGCGTCGTGTTGGAATCAGGTGGCTCTCTTTTTTGCTTAAGTTGCTTACAGGTAAGGCGGTCACCGATCCCACTTCTGGCTTTAGAGCCTGCAATAAAGACGCCATCGACTTATTCTGCAAGAGCTATCCTGATGATTATCCGGAGCCGGAATCGATAGCTTTGGCTATGAAGCTTGGTCTCCCCGTTATGGAGGCACCTGTAAAGATGAATGAGCGCCAGGGCGGGCGTTCATCCATTGGGGTCCTCTCTTCCGTCTACTACATGATTAAAGTCACGCTTGCTATTGTCCTTGTGTGTTGGATCCATAGGGGAGACCAATAATGAATTTTTTTCTAAGGATTGGGGCGGCCATCTTTTTTGGTGGGTTCCTCGTTTATGTTCTTCGACTCGTATCCAAAGGAAAGATGCTTCTTAAGTATTCTCTGCTTTGGATTTTGATGTGCATGGCGGCCTTGCTTTGTGATCTATTTCCTCAGCTTATTTATTATTGCTCCACGGCTATCGGATTTGTTAACCCAGCCAATTTCCTCTTTCTGGGTGCAATAGTGTTGTTGCTTGCAATTTCTCTGTCTCTTAGCGTTGCAGTGAGCCGTCATGTTTTAGCAATCAAAAGCCTCACACAAAGGATTGCCTTGCTCGAAAAGGAGCTTGAGAATCGGTCGAATTATCATGAATGAGCTCGATGCAAGTGTTTGATTTAGTCTGTATTTAGTTCTTCAGCGTTGTCTGCTTCGCAAATAGATAGTGGAACTCAGCCTTATGCAAACGATGTTTATGCCCTTTGCTGAGGCTCGGAACGGCACCAAATTTGATGGTTCTCATCGCGGATTGCGGTAGTGTCGAGAAAGTTGGTGTAGTGCCCGATCCGAAGCGAGTCGGCCCGGCGTCCCAGAATCTGGAATACGGTTGATATCCTATGCCGCCTCGACCCTGTCCGCAAGCT